>NZ_JBEXDT010000057.1:0-60461 GCF_040605905.1 Nonomuraea sp. NPDC005501
GCTGAAGGTCCCCGAGGGCCACACGTACGCCTGGACGGAGAACCCCCTGGGCATCAACGGCTACTACCTCGTCTCCAGGGGCGACAAGACGCCGTGGCGGCTCAAGCTCCGCTCCGCCTCGTACAACAACATCCAGGTGCTGCGTGAGATGCTGCCCGGCCAGCTCGTCGCCGACATGGTGGCCATCCTCGGCTCGATGTTCTTCGTCGTGGGCGACATCGACAAGTGACCACCCCCGAATCCCCGGCTCCCCCGGCCGCCCCCCGCGACAAGTACGTCGACTTTCTGCGCGCGCTCAGTCTCATCGTCGTCGTGCTGTGGCACTGGGCGTTCACGATCCTGCAGTGGGAGCCCGGCGGGCCTGAGCCCACCAGCCCGCTCGGGTTCACCTCGGGGCTGTGGATCCTGACCTGGCTGCTCCAGGTGCTGCCGCTGTTCTTCTACATCGGCGGGCACGTCCACCTGCTGTCCTGGAACCGGGCCAGGCAGCGCGGCGTCGGCATCGGGGCGTTCGTGTGGCGGCGCATCCGCGCGCTGGCCGTCCCGGCGCTGATCCTGTCGGGCGTCTGGACGGTCGCCGGCGCCGTCGTGACGTGGGCGTTCGGCGTCGACTGGATGTGGCGGGTCGTGCTGCTCGTGCTCAGCCCGCTGTGGTTCCTCGGCGTCTACCTGGTGCTCATCGCGCTGCTGCCGGTGGCGCTGTGGCTGCACCAGCGCTACGACGTGCTGGCGCTGATCTGGCTCGGCGGCGCCGCGCTGATCGTGGACGTGGTCCGCTTCCGGTACGGCGTGGAGTGGGCGGGCTGGCTCAACATGATCGTGGTCTGGGGGCTCGCCCACCAGGCCGGGTTCTTCTACGACCGGATCGTCATCCTGCCCCGCCGCTACGACGTGGGTGTGCTGTGGACGGGGCTGTTCGCCCTGTTCGGCCTGGTCTACTCCGGCATCTACCCCGGGTCCATGGTCGGCGTGCCGGGCGACAAGTGGTCGAACATGGCGCCGCCCACGTTCGTCATCGTCGCCCTGCTGATCTTCCAGATCGGACTGGTCGAGGTGTTGCGGCCGTCGATGGAGCGGGTGCTGGAGCGGCCGGGCTGGCGGCACGTCAACGCCACGATCAACCGCTTCGCGCTGCCGCTGTTCCTCTTCCACACCACCGGGATGGCGATCGCGCTGGGGGTGTCGTGGTGGCTGTTCGGGACGCTGGGCGCCAAGGTGCCGCCGGACCTCAAGTGGTGGCTGGAACGCCCGATCGCCATCCTGGGACCGCTGGTCTGCACCCTCCCGGTCCTCCTCCTCTACAACCGCCGTCCCCGCGCCGAACAATCGCAGGACAAAAGTTCAACACGGCGGCATTCTTGAGGCGTGACCAACATCGGCTTCCGGGCCACCCCTGAGGACGAACGCATCATCAAGGCCGCCATGGAAGAGGGCGAGCGGACCAGCGACGTGATCCGTCGCGCCCTCCGCCTCCTGGAGCGGGAGGTCTGGCTCCAGCAGGCACGCGCCGACGCGGAACGACTCGCCGACGAGGATCTGTCCGTCGAAGAGGACGCCTGGTGATCCGCGGCGCGATCTACCGTGTCGATCTGGGAGACGCCAAGAGAGGCCATGAGCAGCGAGGGCGGCGCTTCGGCCTCGTGATCAGCCCGGCCGGGATGTCATGGACCGTCGCCACCGTCATCCCGACCTCCACCAGCGCGCAGCCTTCGGTCTTCAGGCCAGAAGTGGAGTTCGGCGGACGCCGGACCCGCCTCCTCGTGGACCAGATCCGCACGATCGACACCTCGTTCGTCCATGGCGAGCCGGTCTACTACCTGGGCAGGGACGAGATCGGCGAAGTGGGGCACGCCCTCGGGCTCTACCTCGGGCTCTGATCCTCCGGGCCGTCCGGGATGCGGCAGGAGTGCTCCAGGAACAGGGCCGCGCAGATCAGCGCGACGAACGCCAGGAACGAACCCGTCGCGATGAAGAACTCCGTGCGCGGCGTCTCCCGCGTCAGGAGCTGGACCGTGTGCAGCGCGAACCCGGCGAACACCCCGCCGAACACCGCGCCGGCGTAGGACGACGCCTTGGCCAGCGCGACCAGCCGCGCCACCGCCAGAGGCTCGACCGGCTTGGTGCCCGGCTTGTGGTCGATGCGGGCCTTGGTCATCCACGCGCTGTACGCCTCGCCGAGGGCCAGCAGCAGCACGGTGGGGATCGCGGTCCACGGCACGATGGGCAGCTCGGCATAGAACTGCCTGACCACCATCCAGGTGAGCAGGGCGACGACGACGACGAGACCGACGAGCACGCCGGGACGGGTCGGCCTCAATCGGGCCTCTGCAGCTTGAGCTCGTCGCGCAGCCGCACGCCCCGCTGGTCGACGCCCGAGAGCAGGTCGGCCACCGCGCCGTGACCGGGCAGCACGGCCTCGGGGTCGGCCCGCCACCACGGCACCAGCACGAACGCCCGCTCATGGGCCCGCGGATGCGGCAGCGTCAGGTCGGGCTCGTCGGAGACTGTCTCGCCCACCACGACGAGATCGATGTCCAGGGTGCGGGGGCCCCACCGCTCCAGCCGCTCCCGTCCGAAGGCGTTCTCGACGCTCTGCGCCCGCTCCAGCAGCGCGCGCGGCGGCAGCGACGTCTCGGCGATCACGATCGCGTTGAGGTACGGGCGCTGCCCCGGCGGACCGCCCACCGGGTCCGTCTCGTACACCGGTGACGCCGCGACGAACTCCAGCCCCGGAGCGTCGAACAGCGTGTCGACGGCCCCCTGCAACGTGTCGAAGCGCCGGCCGAGGTTGCTGCCGAGGGAGAGGACACATCTCATGGGCGACTCCGCTCGATCGTCACGATCACATCGTCGAAGGGCGCGGGGATCGGCGCGGCCGGCTTGTGCACGCTCACCTCGACCGAGCGCACCCGGTCGTCGGCCAGGCACACGTCGGCCAGGCGCTGCGCCAGTGTCTCGATCAGTTGCACCGGCTCGCCCTCCACGACCTTGACCAGCGCCTGGGCCAGCTCGCCGTAATGGACCGTGAGGGTGAGGTCGTCGGCCGCCGCGGCGGGCCGGGTGTCCAGGAACAGCGTCGCGTCGACCACGAACTCCTGCCCCAGCTCCCGCTCGGCGGGCAGCACCCCGTGCCGCCCCCGGGCGCGCAGGCCCTTCAGCGCGATCCGGTCAGCGCTCAAGCTCGCCGTCCTCCTCCTCGTCGTCATCACCCTGGAGCACCGGCGAGCCGTGGTGCATCCACAGCCGCCAGCCCTGAGAGGTACGGACATAGACGTTGCTCGCCACAACCTTGCCCGCGGCGAAGCTCGACTCACCTTCGTCGCCGGCCGTGAGGATGTTCTCCACGCACGTGAGGACCGCCACGTCACCCAGCACGGTCGTGCTCACGTCGGTCAGCACGAACTGGATGTAGGTGGTGTTGGCCATGATGAGCGCCCAGGAGCGCAGCACCTCGGACCGCCCCGTCAGCAGCGACCAACCCGGGTGGACGCAGCTGACCTGCTCGTCCGCGGAGTCCTCGGCCCAGATCTCCGTCATCCGGTCGAGGTCGGCGTCCTCGATCGCGGTGTAGAAGTCCTGGTTGACGGTCTCGATGGCGGCAGTGTCGACGCTCATGTATCGGCTCCGGCTCTCTCCCATGCGGCTGCCACGCGGACGGCGTCGGCGTTGGGCGCCACCTTGTGAACCCTGACGCACCAGGCGCCGGCGCGTGCGGCCAGCGCCGTCACGGCCACCGTGGCGTCGTCACTACGGCTGAACGGGCGCGGGGCGCCGTCGTCGCCGGCGAGCAGCCGCCCCAGGAACCTCTTGCGCGAGGCGCCGATGAGCAGCGGAAAGCCCAGCTCCGCCAGGCGCGGCATGCCGGCCAGCACCGCCCAGTTGTGGGCGGCGTTCTTCGCGAAGCCGAGGCCGGGGTCGAGCACGACCTGCTCCTCCGACACGCCCTCGGCCAGCACCAGGTCCACCCGCTTGGCGAGCTCCTCGCGCACCTCGGTCACCACGTCGGAGTAGACGGCCCTGCTCTGCATGTCGGCGCTGTGGCCGCGCCAGTGCATCACCACGTAGGGGACGCCGGTGTCGGCCACCACGCGCGGCATCTCGGGGTCTGCCAGACCGCCGCTCACGTCGTTGACGAGGCGCGCCCCGGCCTCCACGGCCGCCCTGGCGACCTCGGCCCGCATCGTGTCGACGCTGACGGCCACGCCCCGGGCGCTGAGCTCCCTGATGACCGGCACCACCCGCGCCAGCTCCTCCTCCAGGGACACCCGCGCCGCGCCGGGCCGGGTCGACTCACCGCCCACGTCGACGATGTCGGCCCCCTCCTCGACCAGCTCCAGCCCGTGCCGGATGGCCACCTCCTCGTCGAACCACAGACCGCCGTCGGAGAAGGAGTCGGGCGTCACGTTGACCACGCCCATGACGAGGCACCGCTCCTCTGCTGCCAGTCCTGGCACGCTTGTCGGCCCGCTTGTCATGGCCCAAGCCTAGGCGCTTGCCCAGACCTGTTGATGTCATGGGTACCCCATTGTGGATAACGAATCCCACCCAGGCCCACTTGCCGCCGGTCCTCTCGTTTTTGGCCCCTTTTTACGCCCCTCCCGGCAAGCCCCCACGGCCACGACACACCTCTCGGGCACCCGGCGGAGGTGACGAGAACGTCTGTCTCGCCGGGCCGGAGATGCCACCGGTCGAGGGCTTGCGGGAGGTGGTGCCGGGCCGTCGGAGACCTCCGTGGGCGGGCTCGGGCTGGAGGAGCCACCTTCGGGGTCGGGTGGAGCGGCCCACATCACCAAAGGGCCTGAGGGAACCGGGCGGCCGTGACGCAACTGGCGGCCGTGAGGGAACCGGGCGGCCGTGAGGGAGGCCGTGGCCGGCGTCGCGCGCGTGGCGGCGGCCGGCCACGTGCGGGCTCAGCGGGCGTCTCCCTGGAGGCCCTCAGCCACGTACGGCGACTGGGGCCCAGGTGGCTTCGCCGTAACAGGGACTCGTCCTCGCCGCGTCAGAGGCGGCCGAGGATGAGGGCCATCGCCTCCGCGCGGGTCTTGTCGCTGGTGCGGAAGTCGCCGCGGACCGCCGAGGTGACGGTCTTGGCGCCCGGCTTGCGCACCCCCCGCATCGTCATGCACAGGTGCTCGCACTCCACCACCACGATCACCCCGCGCGGCTCCAGCACCCGCATCAGCGCGTCCGCGATCTGCGACGTCATCCGCTCCTGCACCTGCGGGCGCCGGGCGTACACGTCGACCAGGCGCGCCAGCTTGGACAGGCCCGTCACCTGCCCGCGGTCGTTCGGGATGTAGCCCACGTGGGCGGAGCCGTGGAACGGCACCAGGTGGTGCTCGCAGGTGGAGTAGACCTCGATGTCCTTGACCAGCACCATCTCGTCGTGGTCGACGTCGAAGACCTTGTTCAGCACGTCCTCGGGGGTCTGGCCCAGGCCTGAGAACTGCTCGGCGTAGGCCCGGGCGACCCGGGCCGGGGTGTCGAGCAGGCCGTCACGGTCCGGGTCCTCGCCGATGGCGTAGAGGATCTCGCGGACGGCCTTCTCGATCCGGCCCAGGTCTACGTCGTGCGACTTCACGCACCGTCTCCCGAGGGCAGCGCGTCCTGGTGGCCCGGGGTGAGCGAGCCGTTGGCCGACTGCTCCTTCGGGGTCAGGATGGGCGGGCGGTCGGACGGGAGCCGCTTGCCGTAGCCGGCGTAGGAGGGGCGGTGCGCCCTGACCACGACCGGCGCGAAGATCTGGAGCACCTGGTCGCGGGAGAGCGTCTCCTTCTCCATCAGCTCCAGCACGAGGTTGTCGAGCACGTCGCGGTACTCGACCAGGATGTCCCACGCCTGGTCGTGCGCCGTCTCGATCATGCGGCGGACCTCCTCGTCGATCGTCGAAGCGATCTTCTCGGAGTAGTCGCGCTCGTGGCCCATCTCGCGGCCCAGGAACACCTCGGCCTGCCCGGTGCCGAACTTGCGGGCGCCGAGCTGCTCGCTCATGCCGTACTCGGTCACCATGCGCCGGGCGACGGCCGTGGCCTTCTCGATGTCGTTGGAGGCGCCGGTGGTGGGCTCGTGGAACACGAGCTCCTCCGCCGCGCGGCCGCCGAGCAGCATCGCGAGCTGGTCCATCATCTCGGAGCGGGTGGCGAGGAACTTGTCCTCCATGGGCAGCGTCATCGTGTAACCGAGCGCGCGGCCCCGGGACAAAATCGTGATCTTGTGAACCGGGTCGGAGTTCGGCAGCGCGTGCGCCACCAGCGCGTGACCGCCCTCGTGGTAGGCGATCATCTTCTTTTCCTTGTCGGACATGACCCGGGTCTTGCGCTCGGGCCCTGCCATGACGCGGTCGATCGCCTCTTCGAGGACCTCCATCGTGATCAGCTTCTGGTCGGCGCGTGCGGTGAGCAGCGCGGCCTCGTTGATCACGTTGGCCAGGTCGGCGCCGGTGAAGCCCGGCGTGCGGCGGGCGATGACGTCGAGGTCGACGTCCGGCGCGAACGGCTTGCCGCGGCCGTGGACCCGCAGGATGCCCTTGCGGCCCTCCAGGTCGGGCCGGTCGACGGTGACCTGGCGGTCGAAGCGGCCCGGGCGCAGCAGCGCCGGGTCGAGGATGTCGGGCCGGTTCGTCGCGGCGATGAGGATCACGCCGCCCTTGACGTCGAAGCCGTCCATCTCGACGAGCAGCTGGTTGAGGGTCTGCTCGCGCTCGTCGTGACCGCCGCCCAGGCCGGCGCCGCGGTGGCGGCCGACGGCGTCGATCTCGTCGATGAAGATGATCGACGGGGCGTTGGCCTTGGCCTGCTCGAACAGGTCACGGACCCGCGAGGCGCCGACTCCGACGAACATCTCGACGAAGTCGGAGCCGGAGATCGAGTAGAACGGCACCCCGGCTTCGCCC
Source organism: Nonomuraea sp. NPDC005501 (assembly GCF_040605905.1). Taxonomy (NCBI): domain Bacteria; kingdom Bacillati; phylum Actinomycetota; class Actinomycetes; order Streptosporangiales; family Streptosporangiaceae; genus Nonomuraea; species Nonomuraea sp. NPDC005501. The sequence goes on from NZ_JBEXDT010000057.1 coordinate 6,893, forward strand.
GCGACCGCGCGGGCCAGCAGGGTCTTGCCGGTGCCGGGCGGGCCGTACAGCAGCACGCCCTTGGGGATCTTGGCGCCGATCGCCTGGAACTTGGCCGGGGCCTGCAGGAACTCCTTGATCTCCTGGAGCTCCTCGATGGCCTCGTCGGCTCCCGCGACGTCGGCGAAGGTGGTCTTCGGGGTGTCCTTGGTGATCAGCTTGGCCTTGGACTTGCCGAAGCTCATCACCCGCGAGCCGCCGCCCTGCATCTGGTTCATGACGAACAGGAAGATGAGGACGATGATGACGAGCGGCAGGAAGCTCACCAGGATGCTGACGAGGAAGTTCTCCTGCGGCACCTCTGTGGTGTAGCTCTTGGTCTTGCCGGCCTGAACCTGGGCCTGCAGCTCCTCGGTCAGTTTGGGGCCGTAGCCGCCCACCCAGTCAGACTGGATCGTCTTGGTCGGGGTGTCGCCCGGCCGGACCGTGATCGGGCTGAAGAGCGTCAGCTCGATCCGCTGGTCTTTATCGACAATCTTCGCGTTACTAACATTTCCGGCGCGAATCTGCTGAAGGACCGTGGACGTGTCGGCCTGCTTGAAGTTTCCGCCGCCGCTCCAGAGCTGGGTGACGAGCAGGAGTAGCACGACGATGCCCAGGATCCACAGCAGTGGCCCACGTGTAAATCGCTTGAGATCCATCCGATGCGGAACCCCTTGCGGGCCCGTCCCTTCCTGACCATGGCCTTGAACCCCGGAACAGGTCCCGGGGCCGCGGCATCCGACACCGCGAGATTCTTCCGACTACCCGAAGAGGACACGCGGTCACCCTTCAGGAGTCAGAAGGTACACCGGCACAGCGCGCGGAGGGACCGCCCGCTACACCGGTCTTGCCCTACCAACGTACGTCAGGTCGCGTGGTGTTCCCGGCGGCTCATCGGATTGCTACTCGTAAACATGGGGAGCAAGCGTCCCGATGAAGGGGAGATTGCGGTAACGCTCCGCGTAGTCGAGGCCATATCCGATGACGAACTCGTTGGGAATGTCGAAACCCACGTACTTCACGTCGATCGGCACCTTGACCGCGTCGGGCTTGCGCAGCGCGGCGCAGATCTCCAGCGACGCGGGATCGCGCGACTTCAGGTTCTCCAGCAGCCAGTGGAGGGTCAGGCCGGAGTCGATGATGTCCTCGACGATCAGCACGTGGCGGCCCATGATGTCGGTGTCCAGGTCCTTCAGCACCCGTACGACACCCGATGACCTGGTGCCCGCGCCGTAGGACGACACCGCCATCCAGTCCATCTGCACGGGCACGTGCAATGCCCTGGCCAGGTCGGCCATCACCATGACGGCGCCCTTGAGCACCCCCACGAGCAGCACGTCCTTGCCCGCGTAGTCCTGGTCGATCCGCTCGGCGAGCTCTTTGATCTTCGCCTGGAGCTCGTCCTCCGGAATGAGGACTTTCTCCAGGTCCTGGCCCATGTCGGCAGCGTCCACCTGTGGTTCCTTACGGGATGGGACTGATGGCGAGTATCAGGGTGCCATACCGCCTCACCGCGGCCCGACCCCCGGGCAGGTCCACCGGCTTCTGCCCGCGCCAGTGCGTGACCAGGCGTTCCACGGCGCGTACGTGCGCCGCCGACAGCGCTCCAGCGGGCGTCCCGGCGGCGACCGCAGCGCGGCGCAGCACCCGCCCGCGCACCGCCCCCGGGAGGGCTTCCAGCGCCGGGACGGACAGGGTCACAGATCCGCCGATATCGCTAAGAGCGCAATCCTGATAAGCCTTCCCGGCCCACAGGTCGAGGGCGTCGGCGTCCTCCCGGGCCAGCGCGGCGGTCCGGGCGAGCGCCTCGGCCACCCCCGGCCCGAGCTCCGACTCCAGCAGCGGCAGGACCCGGGCGCGCACCCGCACCCGGGTGAAGCGAGGGTCGGCGTTGTGTGGATCGTCCCACGGGCTGAGCCCGAGCGCGCGGCACGCGGCGACCGTCGTCGCGCGAGGGATCTCCAGCAACGGCCTGAGGTAACGGCCGCTGCGCGCGGCCATCCCCGAGATCGACCGCAGCCCGCTCCCCCTGGCCAGCCCGAGCAGCACGGTCTCGGCCTGGTCGTCACGGGTGTGCCCCAGGAGTACGGCCTGCGCGCCGAGCCGGTCGGCGGCCCCGGCCAGGGCCCGGTAGCGCGCGTCCCTGGCGGCGGCCTCCGGCCCGCCCTCGGTCCCCACCTCGACGGTGAGGACCTCGGCCACGCCCAGCCCCAGCGACCCGGCGAGGGCGGCGACCTCCCCGGCCCGCTCGGCCGAGCCCGCCTGCAGCCCGTGGTCCACCGTGAGCAGCCCGGCCTCCAGACCGGCCCGGGGCGCGACGAAGCCGAGCGCAGCGGCCAGCGCCAGCGAGTCGGCGCCGCCGCTGCACGCCACGAGCACCGGCCCGTCCGGCGGCAGGCCGGCCAGGGCCTCCCGCACGGCCCGCCGGACGTCGGCCACGGCCGGATGCGGACCCACCGGAGACGGCTCGGTCAGGCCGGGAGCGCCGGAGCGCCGATGACGCGGCGGATCCAGGCGTCCGGGTCGGAGATCTCCTGCGTCGTCGGCAGCGTCTCGGGAGAGGTCCAGATCCGGTTGAACCCGTCCATGCCCACCTTGCCCACCACCGTGCGCACGAACGCCGAGCCCTCGGCGTACTGCTTCATCTTGAGCTCGATGCCGAGCAGGCGGCGGATCGTCCGGTCGAGCTTGGAGCCGCCCTCGCGCCGCTGGGCGAACTTGGCCCGGATGTCGGCCACCGACGGCACCACGGAGGGGCCCACGGCGTCCATCACATAGTCGCCGTGCCCCTCCACCAGCGTCATCACGGCCGTCAGCCGGTCGAGGATCTCCTTCTGGGCGGGCGTCTGGATGACGTCGATGAGGTTGCCCTCGCCGCCCCGCACCACGTCGGCCACGGTGTCGGCCGCACTGCGCAGCCGTTCGAGGACCGTGGTGAGATCGAGGTCGGAGGCGAGCAGGAACTCGGTCATCTGCGAGCGGATGTACTCGCGCAGCCAGGGCACGCCGGTGAACTGCACCCGGTGCGTCTCCTCGTGCAGGCACACCCACAGGCGGAAGTCGTGCGGGTCGACGTTCATCTCCCGCTCGGCGTGGACGATGTTGGGCGCCACCAGCGTCAGGCGGCCCGCCGGCTCCCGGCCCGACGGGTCCGGCGGCAGGAACAGCTCGTACTGGCCCAGCACGCGCGAGGCGAGGAAGGCCAGCACGGCGCCCACCTCGACGCCGGTGATGCGGGAGCCCACGGCGGCGACGATGGGTGGCGGCGGATTGGCGCCGCCGCCGATCCGCTGGGTGAGCGGCTCCAGCACGACGCGGAAGCCCTCGACGTTGGCCCTGATCCAGCCGGGCCGGTCCACGACGGTCGCCGTCTGCGGCGCGGCGTCGGCGTGGATCTTGGTGAACTCCCGCACGTGGCCCTCGGCCTCCCGCGAGAGAGTACGGAGCTCGGTGACGGCCTGCCTGGCCTCCTCACGGGTCACTTGGGGACCGGGGCGCACCAGGCGCGTGCCGGTCGAGACGGCCAGATCCCAGTCGATCACCTGCATACCGTCCACCGTACGTGGTCCTCTCCCAACCCGCGAAGAAGCGCCGGTGTCTGGACTGAGGAGCGACCATTTCGGCGTCAGGAACGGGAGACGATGGCGGCGAGGCGGTCGAGGACCGGCTCGGCGTTGAGGGGGACGCGGTCGGCCATGAAGGCGAACGTGACGAGCCGGCCGTCCTTGGTGGTCGCCATCCCCGCCAGCGTGTTGACGTTGTTGAGCGTGCCCGTCTTGGCGCGGACCAGCCCGACCTGGCCCCTGCTGTCGGCCTCGGTGAAGCGCCTGCCGTTGCCGAGCGTGCCGGAGAAGCCGGCGACCGGCATGCCGGAGGCGATCGCGCGCAGCTCCGGGTGGGTGGCGCCGCTCGCGGTGGCGATGACGCGGGCCAGCGCGTCGGCGCTGATGCGGTTGAACGGCGACAGGCCGCTGCCGTCGCGGATCTGGACGCCGTTCGAGAGGCCGAGCCGCTTGAGCACCTGCAGGGTCGCGGCGGCGCCGCCCTCGAAGGAGGCGGGCTGCCCCTCCTTGATCGCCACCTGGCGGGCCAGCGCCTCGGCCAGGTCGTCGTCGCTGAAGGTCAGGGTGTGCTCGACCAGGGCGTAGAGGGGCGGCGACTCGACGCGGGCCAGCTCGGCCGCGCCGGCGGCGGCCTTGGCCGGGCGTACGGACCGCGCCACGCCGATGCCCTGGCGGCCGAGGAGCCGGGCGAACGCGGCGGCGGCGTAGCGCGGCGGGTCGGAGACGCGCGGCGTGGACTGGCTGGGGGTGCGGCGGCCCTCGTCCATCGCCAGCGCGGACACGGGCGCGACCTCGCCGTCGGGGATGTAGTTCGGCTTCCAGCAGGAGCAGACGCCCGAGCCGGTGTAGAGCGACGCGTCGTACGAGAGCGTGACCTTGGTGACGCCCTTGGCCTTGAGCGCGGCGGCGGTGCGCGCGGCGAGCGTGGCCAGCGACGCCTGCCTGGGGTAGGAGCCCGGCCTGGCCGAGGGGCCCGCCAGCGTGGGGTCGCCGCCGCCGACCAGCACGACCGCGCCGGGCGACGCGCCCTGCACGACGCGCGTGGCCAGGCGGGCGTCGGGACCGAGCGAGGCGAGCGCGGCGGTGCTGGTGACCAGCTTCGTGGTGGAGGCGGGGGTGATGGCCGTGTCCGCGCCGGCGGCGAAGATGCGCTCCCCGGTGGCCGCGTCCAGGACGACGGCGCCCACCCGGGCCCCCAGCTGTTTGTCCCCCAGCGCGTCGGTGAGCTGGCGGGTCAAAGTACTCTTAGTCGGGAGAGGTCCGTCTCCGGCCCTCGCCGGCAGCCCGGGCAGTACCGGGCCCGCGGTGACCACGGGGGCGGCGGGAGACCCCTCAGGAGACGCCGTCGGCTCGTCCGGTGACGACTGCCTCGTCAGGGCGTCCAGGTTCAGGTCGCTCGTCACGGCGTAGACGCCGATGACGATCGTCAGGACCTGGAGCAGGGCGAGCGTGGTCAGCATCACCCACCGCTCGTGCCGCGCCACGTCCCTGACCTCTCTCCTGGTGTTCGCCTACGAGACATTAACGCCCACCCGGGGGTGCCGGGGGGTATGAGCGGAGGAACCGCGGTGGAGTTCGACGTTGTCGTTGAGATTCCCAAGGGACAACGGAACAAGTATGAAGTGGACCACGAGACCGGGAAGATCAGGCTTGACCGGCTCCTGTTCACCTCCACGCAGTACCCCGCCGACTACGGCTTCATCGAGCACACGCTCGGCGAGGACGGCGACCCGCTCGACGCGCTGGTGCTGCTGCAGGAGCCGACGTTCCCGGGCTGCTACATCACCTGCCGCGCCGTCGGCATGTTCCGGATGACCGACGAGAAGGGCGGTGACGACAAGGTCCTCTGCGTCCCGTCCACCGACCCGCGCATGGAGCACATCCGCGACATCCATCACGTGCCCGAGTTCGACCGGCTGGAGATCCAGCACTTCTTCGAGGTCTACAAGGACCTGGAGCCCGGCAAGTCGGTCGAGGGCGCCAACTGGGTCGGCCGCATGGAGGCCGAGGTCGAGATCAAGCGCTCCTTCGAGCGGGCGCGCGAAGAGGGCCACGCTCACTGATTCCTCAGGCCGGCCTGGTGGCGCCCACCAGGTCCGGCCGCCACATCGAGGCGACCCGCACCACGTCGCCGGTCTGCGGGGCGTGGACCATCATGCCGTCGCCCACGTAGATGCCCACGTGGTGGATGGTGCCGGGATCTTCGCTCTCGTAGCCGAAGAACAGCAGGTCGCCGCGGTGGAGCTGGTCGAGCGGGACGTGCGGTCCGGAGGTCCACTGGGTGCCCGTCCAGTGGTCCAGCCGCACTCCCACCTGCTCCCAGGCCCGCATGGTCAGGCCGGAGCAGTCGTAGGTCGACGGCCCCGCGGCCGCCCAGACGTACGGCTTGCCGAGCTGGGTGAGCGCCCAGTTGGCAGCCAGGTCGCCGCCGGCCGAGCCCTTCGCGACCAGACCGCCGCTGAGGCCGGCGAGCCGGGCCTGGCGGGCCGCCTCGCGCTCCCTGGCCAGCCGGTCGGCCCTGCTCCGGGCCGCGTCGACCCGGCGCTCCAGCCCGTGGAGCTCCCGGCGCAGGCTCCTGGTCTCCTCACGCTGCCGGGCCACGGCCCGATCGGCCGCGATCTTGGCCTGCTCGGCGCGCCGTGACGCCGCCTGCTGCTCGGCGTAGGCGTCGGCGGCCTGGGCGCGCATGATGCCGGCGACCGCCTGGGCGTCGCGCATCCGGTCGAGCACGAGGGCGCGTTCGCCGCTGATCTCCTCCAGCACGCTGGCCCGGTGCAGGTAGCCGTCGTAGTCGCCGGTGTCACTCATCAGGAGGAGCAGGGGCCTGCTCAGGTCGAAGCCGCCGTAGCTCTCGGCGGCGAGCACGGCGACGGCCCGCCGTCCCGACTCGACCTCCGCGTCGGCCGAGGCGAGCCGCGCCCGCGCCTCGTCGTACGCCTGGTTCGCCTGGCGCATCCGGACCATCTCGCCGTTGTACGCCTCCACCAGCCGCTCGACGCTCGCGGTCAGCTCGTCGAGGCGTGAGCGGGCGTGGACGAGGGCGGCGCTGGCGACACCGAGCTCCTTGCTGCGCTGCCGTACGGCCCGGCGGGCGCGGTGGACCTGCCGCGTGGACGGCGGGCGCGCGGCGGCGACCGGCGCGCCGGAATGAGCGGAGAGGCGGGCCGGCGCGGAGAGCGCGGCGGCCGGGCCGGCCGGCGGGCACAGGGCGACGACCAGGCAGGCGGCGAGGCCCGCCCTGACGGAGCGCATGGTTCCCCCTCCTCTTTGGTGGCATTACGCACCACCTTTCCCAGAGGTTACTCTGCGCACACACGTAACTCACGGAGCGTGTTCAGTCGAGGCGGAACAGGCGCTGCATCCAGGGGCGGACGCCGAGCGGCGGCGGGGGCGCGCCGCGCGGGTAGGTGAAGACGGGCGTCTGGGTGCCGTAGCGGGCGCGCAGGGCGGCGGCCTGGCACCAGTCCGCGCCGACCCGGGCCGCCGCCCAGGCCGCGGTGATCGCCGGGCGTGTCTCGGGGTGCCGGTCGTAGGTCTGGTAGAGCGTCATGGTGGCGTCGGCGGCCTGGAAGCCGTCACTGGGGTACGCGGCTCCGGCCAGGTACGGGGCGGTGATCCGGCCGCCGTGGAGGCTGCCGAGCGCCCACGTCCAGTTGGCCAGCACCAGGGCGAGCACCGGGTCGGGCACGTCGGCGGCGGCCGCGTACATGCGCTCCTGGCGCGGGCCGGTCAGCCTGCGGGAGGCCCAGAACCAGTCGAGCTCGTCCTGTGGCTGGTCGGCGGCCAGCCAGGACAGGACGGCCAGGCCGCGCGCGGTGCGCAGGCGGCAGAGCTCCAGGACGTCGCGGAGCATGCGCGGCCCCCGGTCGAGCCAGGTGGGCCAGGCCGTCCGGTGGCTCCTGGTCACCAGGTCGGCCAGCTCCGGACGGACGGGCAGCGGGCAGACCCGGCAGCCGAGGTGCGGGTCCTCGCGGAGCTGGTAGGCCTGCACGAACGTTCTCAGGGGGCGGCCGTGAGGGACGGCGTGGGGGGCTGCTCGGCGGTCGGGACCGGGGTGGGGGGCGGGGTGGGGGCGGGCATCGGGGTGGGGGCCGGCTTCCCGGTGGGCTTCCCGGTGGGATGCCCCGGGGGACAGGGGGTGGCGCCGGGGCCGTGGCTCTGGTGCTCCCTGGGCCCTCCGTCGCTCGGGTCGCCGGGGGTGCCTGGAGTGCCCGGATTGCTTGGGGTGCCGGGACTATTCGCCGGGGTCCTCGGGGTGGCCGGGACGCCCGGCGGCGTGACGGGGCCGCCAGGGGTGCCCGGGGTGCCGGGGGTGCCGGTCGGGCGGACCGGGGACGACGGGGGCGTCGCGGGCGCGTGCGTGGCGGCGGTGGTGCCCGGCAGGGAGCCCTGGGTGGGGACGGCGCCCGCGGTCGGCGGCGGCGCGACCGGCGTGACCGAGTGGAACATCCCGTACGGGAACGTCGCCCGCGAGTCCACGATCGGCTCGACGATGGGCTCGACGTCGACCGCGGGGTCGCCCGGCGCGGGGCCCCACGGCAGCCGGGCGCCGGGCGGCTCGGCCGTCGCGGGCAGGGCGACGGGTGTGCCGCCGCCCTGCCGATGCAGGTCGCCGTCGAACTGGTGGAAGACGGCCGCTATCGCCACCATGGACGCGACCGCCGCCAGCGTGCCAGCCACCGCCTGAGGCCACCGGCGAGGCCGCCTGTCACCGGGTACGGGAAACCCGTCGGGGCCGAGTGCCCCCGATCGCCTCGCGACGTAACGCCGGTACGGCAGCAGCTCAGGGTCGGCGAAGCAGCTCAGCACCCTGACCCGGAGCGCGTCGGGCAGCGGCACCGGCGGCACCAGGTCGAAGACCTTGGCCTCCGACACCGGGCGGGTGCGGTGCGGCGCGCAGGTCTCGCACCGGGGCAGGTGCCGGACGAGCTGGTCGCGCATCTCGGGCGTCAGCTCACCGGCGAACCCGGTCAGGATCCGGGCCCGCCTGGCGCAGTCGTAGGGTCCCTTGCGGGCCAGGACCTCGGCCGTGATCGCGTCCCGCAGCCGCTCGCGGGCCTGCGCGTGAGCGGCCTCGACCTGGCGCGGGCGCACGCCGAGCACCGCGGCCACCTCGGTGAGCGTCAGGCCGTGCCGGGTCGTCAGCTCCAGCACCGCCCGGTCGGCGAGGGGCAGGTCGCGGACCGCGTTGGCCGCCATGACGCGCAGGTCGGCGTCGGCCGGATCGCCGGGCGGGCCGGGCGCGAAGAGCTCCTCGACCGGCGGACCGGCGACGGGAACGAGCGCCTCGGGCCATGCCTCCGGGCCCGTCGAAAGGCCCGTCGCAGGCCCCGTCGCAGGCCCCGTAGCGGAGTCGCCGGCGGCGGGCCGGTGGGCGGCCAGCCGCCGGCGCAGGCACTCGGCGTGGGCCAGCGCGTAGAGCCACGTCCGCAGCCGCCCCGGATCGGAAAGGGAGCCGGCGTGCGCCGCGGCCGAGATCAGGGTGTCGCGGAGCGCCACCTGGGCGCTGTCGGAGTGCGGAAGAAGGGACCAGCAGTATCTATAGATGCCCTCGGCGTACGCGTCGTAGAGCGCGGCGAGGGCATCCGGGTCTCCGGCGCGGAGCGCTTCGACCAGGACGCGGTCATTCATATGACCGAATGTAATGGATTAGTAACTTGTAGTTCTACCCTTTCGGCGCGTACGGCGCCGCTCGTTCACCTTGGTCGTCAGAACGGCACCGGAATTGCCCTGCCAGAAGTATTCATTAGCCTTTTTAGAGTAAATTTCGTATTACCCGCCTGCCGCGTCCCGGGAGGAGACGGACGCGGCGGCGATCACTCCTTGTGCTCGGTATCGACCGAGCTGCCCCGGTCCACGGCGAACGGCGGCATGGACGGCTTGATCGTGTGCAGCGGCACCGCACCGCCCAGTGCCAGCTCCTCGTACGGCCGCGCCGTCGAGCCCCACGTGCGGGCCGTCACCTCGGCCTCGGTCACCGTGCTCTTGTCGGGCAGCCCCTCCACGGTCAGCACGAAGCGCGGCGAGCGGCCCGGCTTGACGTCGTCGACGAACGTGCTGCCTCCCCCGAGCAGCTTGCCGTCCCGGCCACGCAGCAGCGCGTTGACCACCAGGCTGCCCGCCGGGAGCCGGTACGGGTTGCCCACGTAACCGGTGATCACCACCGAGCCGTCCTTCTGCGGCAGGGTCTGGATCCGCGTCACCGGGAACGGCCGGAAGGCCGACGGGACGCGGGCGGCGATCCGCCACTGGGCGGGCCGGTACTCGATGGACACCTTCGCCGGCTTGTGCTCGGCGTTGGCGTGGCCGGTGAAGGCCAGGTCACCGTTGGGCGGCACGGCGTCGAGCGGCTGGTCCATCCTGACCACCTCATGCCCGGCGGCGTCCCGGCCGACGATCGTGGCGACCACGTGCTCGCCGAAGTGCCACGGGTTGTCGTTGGCGAGGACTCCCGCCCAGTTGACGACGTACCCGTCGGACGACTTCGAGACGTGCGACACCTGCTCCTTGAGCGTGAGCGGCTTGAGCTTGGGTTCTGAGGAGACCTCTGTCGAACACCCGGCGAGGCAGATCGCCCCGAGTGCGAGAAGGCTGACGGTTCGGCTACGCGGGATCACTTTGCCGTGATAGCCGCTTCATGGGTACGGCTGGCAGGGGACACGCGCCTGCCGTACCAACTCTTTAACGCGCCCGCACGACCCTGGTCTCGTCCCATACCGGGTGTGGCGACTCGTAGACGGTGCCGTCGGAGCCGAAGACCAGGAAACGGTCGAAGTCGGCGGCGAACCAGCGGTCGTGGGTGACCGCGAGGACCGTGCCGTCGAAGGCGTCGAGCCCCGCCTGCAGCGCCTCGGCACTGGCCAGGTCGAGGTTGTCGGTCGGCTCGTCGAGCAGGAGCAGCGTGGCGCCGGACAGCTCCAGCAACAGGATCTGCAGCCGCGCCTGCTGGCCGCCGGAGAGCGTGTCGAAGCGCTGCTCGGCGACCATTCCGGCCAGCTCGTAGCGGGCCAGCGCCTTCATGGCCTGACTCTTGTCCTTGGCGTGCTCGGTCATGACGATCTCGACCGGCGGGCGGCCGAGCAGGTCGGGCCGGGCGTGGGTCTGGGCGAAGTGGCCGGGTACGACACGGGCGCCGAGCCGGCCCGTGCCGGCGTGCCGTACCGGCTCGCCCGCGAGCAGCCGCAGGAAGTGGGACTTGCCCGAGCCGTTGGAGCCGAGGACCGCGACGCGCTCGCCGTACCAGACCTCCAGGTCGAACGGCCGCATCAGGCCGGTCAGCTCCAGCCCCTCGCAGATCACCGCCCGCTTGCCGGTGCGGCCGCCCTTGAGCCGCATGCTGATGTTCTGCTCGGCGGGCGGCACCTCGGGCGGCCCGGCCTCCACGAACCTGCGCAGCCGCGTCTGTGCCGCGTGGTAGGGGGCGGCCATGCCGTCGTTGTAGCGTGCCTTGTTCTTCAGCATGTTGACCAGGGCCTTGAGCTTGGCGTGCTCCTCGTCCCAGCGCCTGCGCAGCTCGTCGAGGCGCTCGTTGCGGGCCTTGCGCGCCTCGCCGTAGGTGGCGAAGCCGCCGCCGTGGATCCAGATGTTGCCGGCCTCGACGGTGACGATGCGGTCGGCGGCGTTGGCGAGGAGCTGGCGGTCGTGGCTGACCAGGAGGACCGTCTTGGGGGTCTCCCTGAGCTGCCGCTCCAGCCACTCCTTGCCGGGCACGTCGAGGTAGTTGTCGGGCTCGTCCAGCAGGAGCGTCTGGTCGGGGCCCCGCAGCAGCGCCTCCAGGACGAGCCGCTTCTGCTCGCCGCCCGACAGGGTCGACACGTCGCGGTACTTCACGTCGTCGTACGGGACGCCGAGCGCGGCGACGGTGCAGGTGTCCCAGAGGACCTCGATGTCGTAGCCGCCCGCGTCGGTGTAGTCGGTGATCGCCTGCGCGTAGCGGATCTGCGTCTTCTCGTCGTCGCGCTCCATCATGACCAGCTCCGCCGCCTCCAGCCGCTCGGCGGCCTGGCGCACCGCCGGCGGCGCGACGCTGAGCAGCAGGTCGTGGACGGTGCTGCCGTCCCTCACGCTGCCCACGAACTGGCGCATCACGCCGAGCCCGCCGGAGCTCGTCACGCCGCCCTCGACGGGCTGGAGGTCTCCGGCGACGATCCGCAGCAGGGTGGTCTTGCCGGCGCCGTTGGGGCCGACGAGCGCGGCCTTGACGCCCTCGCCGACGCGGAAGGACACGTCGTTGAGCAGCGGCCGCCCGTCCGGCAGGACGTACGTCAGATGCCCGATCTCCACGTGGCCCACTGCGATTCCCTTCCTAGGTCCTCGCGCAGGGTACCCGCCGGCCGGCCTCTCGGACACTTCGATTTCCGCTGCCACGGCCTCGCCCGTTCGCCCCGAGCCGGACCACACGGCCGACTCGGTGACCGGACGAGGTCAGACCTCTCCCAGGTCCCGGAGCGGCGCGGCCTTCTCCCCACCTGCGATCTGACGGGCCACGCGGCCCGCGTGCTCCAGGATGCGCGCGTTGACGAGGTCGGGCACGTCGAACGCGACCGAGTGCCCGCTGCCGGGCACCAGCTCCACCTCGGCGGACGGGACGAGCCGGGCCAGCCGCCGGGCCTCCGCGGCCGAGTCCTGCATGGTGCTGTGCGCGCCGAACACGAACCGGCTGGGCACGGTGACGGCGGCCAGCTCCTCGTCCGTCATGGGCACCATCGGGGGCAGCCCCTGCTCGTACAGGTACGCGCCCGAGATGGCCACCATGAGCAGCTCGTCCGCCCGGTTGATCGAGTCGGTGTGGATCAGGCGGGCCAGGGGTCGCCTGATCCACGGCGGCGCGTGGAGGCCGAGCCCGCAGGCGAAGCCCCAGGCGTAGTGGCGCAGGCCGGCCACCCGGAAGGCGGCCGGGTCGAGCAGCGTCGTCCCGGCCACCCGCTCGGGCATGCGGATGGCCGCGTGCAGCGCCTGCCAGCCGCCGTAGGAGAAGCCCACGAGGTACGCGGCGGGCGCACCGATGCCGTCGAGGACGTCGGCGAGCCAGCCGGTCAGGTCGCCGGGGCCGTCGAAGGGCCGGGTCTGGACGCTGCGCCCGGCCGCCCCGACCGGGTCCACGAGGTAGACGGGATGGGCGGCGCCGACCGGGCCGCTGGTGTGGATCCAGCCCAGCGAGTTGCCGCCGTGGCCGGGCAGGAAGACCACCGGCAGGCCGTCCGCCACGCCGGTGCGGTAGAGGCGGGTGGTGCCGTAGGCGGTGGGGACGTCGAGCTGCTCCAGCGGCTCCGGCCAGTCGCGGATGGCCGCGTCGTAGCCGGCGAAGTAGCGCTCCTCCGCCTTCTCGTTGCGGAACCGGCCGATCCGGGGGCGATCTGCCATCGTGCACTCCATTCGACGGTCTTTGTTGATACAGGTGTATCATGAAAAGGTGCCGAAGCGAGTGGACCATGAGGAGCGCCGGAGCCAGATCGCCGCGGCGGTGGTCCGGATCGCCGCGTCGCGCGGCCTGGAGGCGGCCAGCATGCGGGAGGTGGCGGCCGAGGCCGGCGTCTCGCTGCGGCTGGTGCAGTACTACTTCCACACCAAGGAGGAGCTGCTGCGCGGCGTGCTCACGCATCTGGGCGGGCTGATCGCGCAGCGGGTGACCCGGGCCGTGGCGGCGCTCGGCGAGCCGATGACACCGCGCACGTTCCTGTACGGCGCGCTGACGGCGCTGATCCCCACCGACGACGAGAGCCGGAGGATCGTGCTGGCTTACCAGGCCCACTACACGCTCACGCTGACCCGGCCGGAGCTCGCCCCCGACGGCCTGACGTACGCGAACGCGCTGCGCGACCTGGTGGCCCGCCAGATCCGGGAGGCCCAGGAGGCCGGCCAGGTCGCCGGGAGCGCGGATCCGAAGGTCGCGGCGGCCATCGCGCTCGCCCTGGTGACGGGGCTCCAGTCCAGCGTGCTGGCCGGGCAGTACGACGGGCAGGAGGCCGTGGGCCTGCTGACGGCCCACCTGAACCGCCTCTTCGCGCCGTGAGAAGAGGAGTCAGGCCTTCGCGGGAGGGCAGATGGCGCCGGCTGCCACCTCGACGGCGGCGGCGACCAGCAGGGGGACGGCCGGATGCACGCCCAGCAGCAGCGTGCCCAGGACGGCGCCGGCGAAGGTCGCGGCGACCGTGGCGAAGCGCCGGCCCGCGGTCTCCAGCGACGACAGCATGAACAGCCCCGCCAGCGACCGGGTCACCACGGTCGTCGGCAGGTCGTGGGCCGCCACCCGCAGCACCGTGGCGTTGCGCGAGCCCATCGCCAGGGCCAGGGGGACGATGACGGCGAAGCGCTGCGGATCCTGCCGCAGGCGGTCGCCCAGGAGCAGCGCGAGCAGCGCCGCCACCAGGATGAGCACACCCTCGCCGGCGAGCGCGAACGCCAGCCACCGCCGCCCCCGCCACCTGAGCAGCACGCCGTGCATCCAGTGCCCGCCGCCGGCGCCGGCCGCGAACGCCGCGAGGGCCGCGAGCGGCCCGGCCGCCTGGATGGAGCCGCCCGCCAGACCGAACCCGGCGAACAGCACGTTGCCGGTCATCACCGCGGTGAACACATGACCGAGCCCGAGGAAGCTCACCGCCTCGACCACGCCCGTGACCCCCGTCAGCAGGACCAGGATCACGGTCAGCCGCTCGGGCCGCCTCCCCGTCGCGAAGGGCATGTCCCCTTCATACGCGAAGGGCATGTCCCCTTCATATCCGCCGCACCGGTCACGGACGAAGCCGCCGCACCGGTCCCGGGACGCGCGCGAGCAGGAGGAACAGGGCCGCGACCAGGTACGGCCAGCGGCTCAGGTCGAGCAGGCAGGTCGCCGGGAACTCGTAGCCGGTGATCGGCTGGACGAGGAACGTCAGCCCCGCCACGGTGACGAGGGTCAGCACCCGGGCTCCACGCGCGCCGAGACCCGCGGCGGCGACCGCGGTGACGGCGAGCAGGCAGACGTTCACGCCGAAGGTGCCCATGGCCAGCATCTTGAAGAAGGACAGGTCGTCGATCGCCGTCGTCGCGTGGACGTACTCGCCGCACCGGGTGGCCGGGTCGGCGAGCGCGAGGCGCATCCGGAGCACCGGCCACAGCGCGACGACGAGCGCGACCGTCCATCCGGCCGCGGCTCTGCGATCCGCCGCACCGGCCCCGGGCCGGGCGACGGCGAGGAGGAGCGCCGCGGCGGCGAGGGCCGCGAGTTCGATCCCCCGGCTCGGATGGGAGGGGGTCCACGGGTAGCGCAGCGGGATCACCACGTCGGCCGCGATGACGAGCAGCGTGAGCGGGAGCCCGAGCAGGCGGGTCCACGCGGGCGCCCACAGCACCAGCAGGGCCAGCGCCACCGGCAACAGCATGTCCGCCCAGACGACGGCCTCCCCCGCGACGGCGGCGGCGACGCTCGTCACCAGCGGCCGGTACGCGAACCAGCCGAACGGTTCGCGGGGCAGGGCGAGGACGAGGGTGGGCACGGCGGCCAGGACGACCGCGCCAAGACGGCGGCCGAGCCGTGACCGGCGAGCCGTGGCTGGGGACATCGGGGGGTCGTTCCTCCGGCTGGACGGGCCGCACGGCGTGAAGATGCGACAGTAGCGGATCTTCACCATGGGTCTGGACAGCAAGTGATCTAATGACTAGAACTGTAGGGAATCCCCCCTAAGGACGTGCCATGACGCGATTCCGCACTGCCCTTGTCCCCCTGGCCGCCACGATCCTCGGCCTCACCGCACTGCCCTCCCAGGCCACGGCCGCACCGCCGAAACCGGTGCCGACGGTCTCCGCCGAGCGGTCCGCCGCCCCGCTCGGCGCCGCCGCCGCGTGCGCGCCGTCCGTCAAGGGCGCCTCGATCGACGCCCGGCTCACGAGCCTGTTCACCGCGTACGGCAACGACAACAGCCGGCTCGACGACTGGACCGGCGCCGACGGCACCTACTCGCTGCGCC
Organism: Nonomuraea sp. NPDC005501; assembly: GCF_040605905.1. Lineage (NCBI taxonomy): Bacteria > Bacillati > Actinomycetota > Actinomycetes > Streptosporangiales > Streptosporangiaceae > Nonomuraea > Nonomuraea sp. NPDC005501. The sequence continues at coordinate 22,422 of NZ_JBEXDT010000057.1, forward strand.
TGCCCGGCGGGCGCGAGCTGTGGATCTTCTCCGACACGTTCCTCGGCAGGATCAACTCCGACGGCTCCCGGCCGCCGGTGGTCGAGGAGGGCGGCACCACCGTCTTCCTCAACAACAGCTTCGCCGTCGAGAACGGCGGCCGGCTGTCCACGATCCACGCCGGCACCCCCGACAAGCCCGTCGCGGTGATGCCGCCACGCGACGAGAAGCACTGGTACTGGGCCGGTGACGCCACCCTGGCCGGGGGCGTCGTCGAGGTGACCTACCAGGAGTACGAGCGCTACGGCACCGGCGCGTGGGACTGGCGCTGGCACCGCAACGTGGTCGCCAGGTTCGCCCCCGGCCGGCTGGACCGCCCGCTCAGCGTCCACGACCTGCCCTCCGGGCACGGGGTCGCGTGGGCCTCGGCCACCCTCAAGGACGGCGGCTACACCTACGTCTACGGCGTGGAGGACCTCGGCTCGCCCAAGTACATGCACGTCGCCCGGGTCAAGGGGCAGAGCCTGCTCGGCGCCTGGGAGTACCTGAAGGCCGACGGCAGCTGGTCGGCCGACGAGAGCGACTCGGCCCGCGTCATGAGCGGCGTGGCCAACGAGTACAGCGTCACCAAGGTCGGCGACGGCTACGTGCTCATCACCCACGACACGACCGAGGCGCTGAGCGCGAACATCGTGGCCTACTCCTCGTGCTCGCCGGTCGGGCCGTTCACCGGCAAGCAGCACGTCTACACGACCCCCGAGACCGGCGGGAACATCTTCACCTACAACGCCCACGCCCACCCCGAGGTCTCGGGTAAGGGACTGGTCGTGTCCTACAACGTCAACAGCTTCGTGAACACCGACCACTACCGCGACTCGTCGATCTACCGGCCCCGCTTCATCGACGTGAGCTTCGGGTGAGACGCAACTGGGCGGCGCGCCTGCGGTCCGTCATCCTCGACGGGCTGCGGGCGGTCGTGCTGGAGAACGAGCGGCTCCGCGTGACCGTGGTGCCCGGCAAGGGCGGTGACGTGGTGGAGTTCCTGCACAAGCCCACCGACACCGACTTCGTCTGGCTCTCGCCGCAGGGCCTGCGCGACCCGGCCCACCACCTCCAGGGTGCCGCCGACGACGTCGCCCAGTTCGTCGACCACTACGAGGGCGGATGGCAGGAGGTCTTCCCCAACGGCGGCGCGCCCTGCGAGTACCGGGGGGCGCGGCTGGCCCAGCACGGCGAGGTGGCCGGCCTGCCCTGGGACTGCGAGATCACGGCCGACTCCGAGGAGGAGGTCGCGGTGCGGCTGAGCGTGCGGACCCGGCGCCTGCCGTACCTGGTGGAGAAGACGTTCCGGCTGCGGGCCGGGACGGCCGCGCTGGAGACCGAGGGGCGCGTGACCAACGAGTCCGATGTGGAGCTGCACGCGATGTGGGGACAGCACATCGTGTACGGCCGGCCGTTCCTGCGGCCGGGCGCGCGGATCCGGCTGCCGGACGGCGTCACCGTGATCCCGCACGACACCGCCATCAACCCCCTCGGACGCCGGGTCAAGGCGGGAGGGCCGTGGACGTGGCCGGTCGTGCCGGCCGACGGCGGCGGCGAGACCGACCTGAGCGTGGTGCCGGAGCGCGGGGCGCCCAGCGACATCGTGTACCTGACGGGGTTCGCCGAAGGATGGTACGAGATCGCCGGCGAGGTGGGGCTGCGCGTCGAGTGGGACGCGGAGGTCCTGCCGTACCTGTGGATGTGGCAGGAGGTCGGCGCTTCGGCCGGCTACCCCTGGTGGGGACGCGCCTACACCGTCGGACTGGAGCCGTTCGCCGGCATGCCGACCGACGGGCTGGAGCGGGCCGTGGCCAACGGCACGGCGCTCACCCTGGGGCCACGTGAGACGAGAACGCTGACGATGCGGGTGGAGGTCCTCGCGTGAGCGAGTTCAACGGGAAGGTGGCCTTGGTCACCGGCGGCTCGATGGGAATCGGGCGCGCGGTGGTGGACCGGCTGGCCGACGGCGGCGCGTCCGTGGTGTTCTGCGGCGCGGACAAGGACGCGGCACTCGACACCGAGCACGTGACGGGCGTCGTCGCCGACGTGCGCCGGGCCGGCGACATGCGTGACCTGGTGGACCTGGCGGTCGCCAGGTACGGCGGGCTGGACATCGTGGTGACGTGCGCGGGCGTGCAGAGGTACGGCACGGTCGAGGACACCCCGGAGGACGTCTGGGACGAGGTCCTGGACATCAACCTCAAGGGCGTCTACCTCACCTGCAAGGCGGCCGTCCCCCGGCTGCGGGCGCGCGGCGGCGGGTCGATCGTGGTGATGTCGTCGGTGCAGGCGTTCGCCTCGCAGGCGCAGGTGGCCGCCTACACCGCGAGCAAGGCCGCTCTGAACGGCCTGACCAGGGCGATGGCGCTCGACCACGCGGCCGACGGCATCCGGGCGAACGTGGTGTGCCCCGGCTCGGTGGACACGCCGATGCTGCGCTGGGCGGCCGACCTGTGGCGTGGGCCGCTGTCGCAGGAGGAGCAGGTGGCCCAGTGGGGCCGGGCCCACCCTCTCGGCCGGGTGGCGCGGGCTGAGGAGGTGGCCGAGCTGGTGGCGTTCCTGGCGAGCCCCCGTTCGTCGTTCATCACCGGCGCGGAGCACCGGGTGGACGGCGGCCTGCTGGCGCGGAACCCGGCCGCCCTTCCTGACTGACCACGCCCGCGCGCCGCCGCCCCGGCGGCGCGGGCGTCAGCGTTCTAAGACCGCGCCGGCCGGGCCGGCGGCACGGGCCAGGCGGGCGCGCAGGTCGTCGCGGAGGGCCGTGAACCGGGCGGGCTCGGCCGCGATGACGGCGCGCTGCGCCGCGGCGTCGGCGGCGTACCAGGCGCTCACCAGCCCCGAGGACCACTTGCAGGCCGTGTCGGCCGTGGCGGTCCGCCGCTCCGGTGCCGTGACGGCGTCGGAGCGCAGGTCCCAGCGGGGGTCGGCGATGGCGGCCTCCGGTGACGGGTAGGGATGGCCGGCGCGCTCCATGCAGGCCCTCCAGCGGGCGGCGGCCTCGATGACGGCGGGGTGCCGGGCGGCCTGCTCGACCGTCCGCGCGTCCTGGCGGGCCAGCCACTGCCAGTCCGCGGGTCCGGCGTCCGCCGTGGCGGGGTTCGCCGGTGCGGGCCCGGACAGCCGGGCCGTGGCGCGGTCGGCGCAGCCCGGCCGGCCGGGGGCGCCGTCGAGGTCGCGGCGGGCGGAGCGGCTCAGGCCGGAGTCCCAGGCGGTGCCGGACGGCGCGGAGGGGGGCAGGTGGTAGCCGCGGCGGCGGGCCCGGCCGGGGTCCGCGACGCCGTACCGGCGGCTGTTGCCCGGGTCCGCGGCGGCGACGGCGGCGGCGTCCGGGCGGGGCGGTGAGACGGCGTGACCACGGCGGTGCATGCAGCGGGCGAGGAGCGCGGCGCGGGCGCGCGCCATCAGGGCTCGCTGGCCCGGCGTGGGGCGGTAGGCGTCGAACGGCAGCACGAGGTCGGCGACCCGGGTCACCGGGTGCGCCGGCCCGTCAGCGCCCGCGACCGGCTCATCCGTGACCGGCTCATCCGTTACCGGCCGATCCGCCACGGGCACACCAGGTGGCGGCGCCGGGGCGGCGGCGCAGGCCACGGTCGTGCAGGCCACGGCGCTCAGGAGCGCGCCGAGGGCCGCCGGGGCGCGGGAGGGTCCGCGGCGGCCGGTCTCCGGAGGCCCGATCCGGAAACCGGCCCCGCCCCATCCGGTCACACGCACCAGATGCTGAGGGAGCTCGCGGTGTTGTTGCCGACCTCGCTGCCGCCCAGGAAGGGGTCGGCGCGGCCGTCCGCGAACGTGCTGTGGGCGCCGGTGTAGAAGGGGTTCTGCCAGAGGACGACGTCGCAGCCGGTGTGGTTCTTGACAGAGCTGCTGTCGTCGTCCACCCGCCGCCCGCTCTCCAGCCCCTTCTTGCCCTCGGACCACAGGTCGTCGCCGAGGTACGGCTCGTCGGCGGCGAAGTCGCGCCACAGGTCGCGCGGGTAGGCCCCGTCGTAGTTGTAGCCGTAGTACGCGTACAGGCACACCACCCTCTTGCCGCAGCCTCCGTCCGGGCCCGCCAGCGCGGACGCCGCCGGCAGCGCGAGGGTGAACGTCGTGGCCGCGGCCAGGGCACCGGCCACGCGAGTGATCGTCCCCACAGCTGTCTCCCCGAGGGCCTCGAAGGTGAGTCTCCTTGATCGGTAACTTATCGTGACCTGTAGCACACGGCCCGCTATGACATGCCGGACCGTGCAAGGGAGACGGCCATGGGAGCGAGAGGCTAGAGGGGAACCTCCAGGGAGGCGTCCGGGTCGGCGAAGCGGTCGTTGGGCACCTGGGCGTACCAGCCGGGCCGGCCCGGGTCCCGGTCGTAGGGGTAGCCGCCCAGCTCGCGGTAGAGCTCGGCGTAGCGCTGCATCTTCTCCCGGTCCAGCCGCACGCCGAGCCCCGGCCCGGTGGGCACCGCGATGGCGCCGTCCGCGTAGGGCAGCGGGCCGCCCTCGATGACGTCGTCGCGGAGCTGGTGGTAGTGGGCGTCGGCCGCGTACGTGAGGTTGGGCAGCACCGCGCCGAGGTGCAGCATGGTGGCGAGCTGGACGCCCAGCTCGCCGGAGGAGTGGACGGCGATGCCGAGCTGGAACGTCTCGCACACCCCGGCCGCCTTCACGCACGGCCGGATGCCGCCCCAGAAGGTGGTGTCGAGCAGGACCACGTCGGCGGCGCGGCGCAGCACGTTGGAGGCGAGCTGCTCGAAGTTGACGACGACGGTGTTCGTGGCGAGCGGCACCCGGACCTGCTCGCGCACGGCCCGCAGCCCCTCCAGGCCCCAGACGGGGTCCTCCAGGTAGTCGTTGTTCAGCCCCTCGATGGCCCGGCCGAAGCGCAGCCCCTCGGCCAGCGACAGCACCGCGTTGGGGTCGTAGCGCAGCCGGTCGCCGGGGAAGGCGTCGGCCAGCGCCCGGTAGCACTCCAGCTCGTGGTCCGGCGGGAACACGCCGCCCTTGAGCTTGTGGACGGTGAACCCGTGGGCCTCCTTCAGATCCCGCGCGTGCGCGACGAGCTGGCCGGGCGTGCGGATCTCGGGGTGTCCCTCGGCCGCGTACCGGAAGAACAGGTACGACGCGAACGGCACGGCGTCGCGGATGCGGCCGCCCAGCAGCTCGCTGACCGGCACGCCGAGCCGCTGCCCGACGAGGTCGAGGCAGGCGAACTCGATGGCGGCGAGGAGCTGGGTGCGGTTGTTGTAGAGCGACGCCGTCGGATTCGCGATCTTGAAGCGGAGCGCTTCGAGCTGGAAGGGGTCGTGACCCTTCAGGTACGGGAGGAGCGCCCGGAAGGCCGCCTCGGCGCTCTCGCCTCCCCCGCCCATCTCGCCCAGGCCGACGAGCCCGTCGTCGGCCTCGACCTCGACGAGCGTCCGGACGAACCGCCCCCAGTGGGCGCCGTTGCTGTGCCGCAGCGGCGCCTCCAGCGGTACGGCGACCGTGGTGGCCCGGATGTCAACGATCTTCACGCGCACGTCCCCCAGACCGCGGCCACCCCGCACGCGGGCAGCCGTACCTTGACCGATTCGCCCGCCACCTCGGCGGGTTCGCGCCCGCGCTCCAGCCCGGCGCTGACCCGGGCGGAGCGCAGCCCGGGCAGGGTGAGCGTGACCTCGACCGGCTCGGCGGCCAGCGACTGGAGCCGGACGACCCGCTCGGCCCCCGCCTGCCCGATCGAGGTGACCAGCACGTCGGGATGGTCCACCGACGCGTACGACCGGACGGTGTCGCCCGACGGGCCGGTGACCAGCACGCCCGCGAACGGCTCGGTCAGCCCGGAGGCCGCGAGCGCGCCCAGCCGCCTGCCCTCGGCGCCCGCCTCGGACATGACCGCGTAGCGGAACGTGGTCTCGCCCTGCTGCTGCGCCGGGAAGTTGGTGTCCCAGATGTTGTTGAGCGCCCAGGAGTACACCGTGCCGTCCTCCTGCTCCAGCGTCGGCGGGAACGGCGCGTACGGCATGTGGATGGTGCCGAGCTGCACCAGCGGCGCCTCCAGCGTGGCCCAGGCGACGGTCAGCTCGGGGTCGTCGAAGGCGATCCAGTGCCGGATGGGCAGCATGTACGCGGCCGAGCCGGGCACCTGCGGCACGTCCGGCCCGCCGACGCCGCCGGTCAGCTCCCAGGCGGTCGCCTTGCCGGCGGCGAACGGGAAGGCCAGGAAGACCGCCTCCTTCGCCGGGGTGCCCTGCTTGGCCAGTTGGTAGGTCAGGTCCAGCCGGGGGACGCCGCGGTGCAGCTCGATCGTCGTGCGCAGCCAGTCCACGCCCTTGCCCTGGAGCTCCACGACCAGCCGCTCGGTCACGGCGGTGCGCTGGGCCTTGACGACGGTGGCGTTCCGGCCGATGGCACGGTCGCCGAGCAGGGTGCGGTCGTGCGCGCCCACGTGCCCGGACAGGTGGTTGAAGTGCGGGGCGGTGGCGTAGCGGTCGTAGACGTACTGGCCGAACCCGGCAGCCGCGTCCCGGTTGACCAGCTCCCGGCCGGCGACCTTGTCGAAGATCGAGCCGATGTAGCCCTCGCGGACGTCGTACGTCACCCGGTAGAACTCGTTCTCGATGACCCCGCCCAGGTCGGGCTCGACCGGCTCGGCCGCCTGGCTCTCGCTCCTGACCACGTCGATCCGGGCGTAGCCGTGGCCGGGGACGTCGGGCACCACCGCGTGCAGGTGCCGCCCGATCGGCCGGGTGGGCCAGTCGTCGGGGTGGACGTACTCCTCGTGGTGGGCGAGCGTCTCGCCGGTCCGGGAGTCCACCAGCGCGATCGGCACGTCGGCCGCGACCACGTCGCGCGGCAGGAACGCCCGGACGAGGTCGGTGCGGGCCCGCGTCGCCGGGTTGAACACCGCGAACGACGCCAGGGTGCCGTCCGGGAGGTCGCCCTCGCCGGACAGGGCCGCGCCGAAGCGGCGGACGGCGGCGTGCAGCAGGTCGGCCGCGTCGTCCTGGGCGTCGTAGGCGCCCGACGACTTGCGGGTCCACTGCAGGCCGCCGGAGTCGCCCGCCTCCTCGGCGTCCTCCCACGGGTTCGCGGCGCCCCAGGTGTGCTCGTTGAACAGCGCCACCTTGTCGTACGCCTCGTCGATGCTCGCGGTGGCGTCCGCCCCGGCGAGCGTGTGCAGGGTCTCGGCGGCGCGCAGCGCCGACTGCGCCCGCCGCACGTAGCCGAGCGGGCGCGCGCCCGAGCCGAGCCCGTCGGCCCACCAGTCGGTCCAGTCGCCCTCGTGGACGGCCAGCCGGTCGAGGTAGCGCTCCTCGACGTGCTCGAAGAAGTCGCTGTTGACGGCCGAGCGCAGGCGCGGGTACGCCCAGTTCTCGTTCCAGGTCCGCGCGATCGCGGCGGGCACGATCGACGGGCCGGCGTTGTCGGCGTGCGCGCCCTGCACGCGCAGGTGCAGCACGTCCAGCTCGTACGGCTCCCGGGGCGCGTCCGGCCCCTGCCAGCCGAACGTGCCCGGCCCGTACGGGTACCCGCGCGAGGCCAGCGCGGCCAGGTAGCGCGGCAGCAGGTCGTCGGCCAGCTCGTAGGAGTCGGTCAGCCCGACCGTGTTGCCCTCCATGTAGGCCATGCCGTGGGGGGTGTCGGTGAACCAGACCAGCAGCTCGTTGCCGCTGGGCGCCCGCCACCGGAACGGCCGGGTCAGCTTGTCGCCGCCGTGCAGGTACGGCACGGACCGCCCGGCCCAGTTGTGGGCCGCGGCGAGGTAGCGCACCCCCGCCGCGTTGAGCGCGTCGACCAGGCCGACGACGGCGCCGGGGACGTCGGTGTGCATGGCCGAGCGCGTGGCGAAGCCGTACCGGTCGTGCAGCTCGGAGGTGAAGCGGAGCTGCCGGTAGAGCTCCTCGGTCGAGCACGCCTCGGTGTGGAGCTGGAACGGCAGGGCGGTCACCTCGATGATCCCCTCGCGGGCCAGCGCGGCGAACGCCTCGACCTGCTCGGCGGGCCGGGCGGCGAGCCACTTCAGCGCCGGCATCGACGACTCGACCGTCCAGCGGAACTTCGCGTCGTCGGGCCAGGAGGCGGTCTCGCCGGCCAGGCGGACCGCCGCGTCGAGGTATTCGAGGTGGTGGCGGAGCACCGTGCCCTGCGGGTCGGTGTAGCCGATGTCCAGATGGGAGTGGTGGACGACGAACACGCTCCACTTGCGCTGCGGCGTCACGGTGATCAGCGCGGACCCGACGAGCCCCTCGTCGTCGCGTGACTCCAGCGTGAACGTGCGCGGCGCGGACACCTCGGGCACGAGCAGCGTGACGTCGGAGCCGGTGGCGCTGTCGGCCCCGACCAGCACGTGCGTCAGCGGCCGCGTGCTCGACACCCGGACCGCCTGGCGGCCGTCGTGCGTGAACAGCGGCAGGACCGCGACCCGCACCTCCAGCCCCCGCAGCTCGATGACGGGGGTCGAGGTGTCGTTGCGCAGCGCCTGCCTGATCCCGTCGTAGTCCGGGGAGCCCAGGCTCCGCTGCAGCAACCGGCTGGTCAATTCAGACACTCCCTAGGGACAGGCCTCGGGCGAAGAGGCGCTGGGTGGCGAGGAACAGCACGACCGTCGGCAGCGAGCACATGAGGCCCGCGGCCAGCCCCACGGGCACGGGGGTGCCCGCGTAGACGTCCGTCATCAGGCCGGCGAGCGCGGTCATCACGGGCCGCACGCTCTCGGTCGTGGACAGGGTCAGACCGAAGATCAGATCGTTCCAGATGAAGGTGAACTCGAGGATGAACACGGCGGCGAGCGCGCTGGTCGAGATCGGCAGGTAGACGCGCCAGAAGATGCGGAAGGTGGACGCGCCGTCCATCCGGGCGGCCTCGAAGATCGAGAACGCCACGCCGCTGTAGTAGTTGCGCAGCACGAACGCGGCCAGGGGGACGTTGATGGCCGTGTAGATGAGGATCATGCCGGCCCGGCTGTCGTACAGGCCGGCGTCGCTGTAGCCGACGAAGAGCGGCACCAGCAGCATCTGCGACGGGAACACCGTCCCACCGAAGATGAGCAGGAACCACCAGAACCCGTGACGCAACCGGAGCACCACGATGGTGTACCCGGCCAGCGCCCCGATGACGACGCCGAGCAGCGGCGACACCACGCTGTAGAGCGCGGTGCTGGCCAGGCTCGCGCCCAGGTCCGCCTTGTCGAGCGCGGCCGCGAAGTTGGCGAACAGCGCGAAGTCGCCCGGCGGCGCCCAGGCCGTCGCCGGGTCGTACGACGCGGCCGGGCGGGAGGCGTTGACCAGCAGCAGGTAGGTGGGGCCCAGCCAGATCAGCCCCAGCACGATGAGCACCGCCCGCCGGATCATCGGACCTGCCTTTTCAGGTAGAGGTACGAGGCCAGGCCGGTGACGACGGTCAGCATGACCGCCACCGCGGAGCCGTAGCCGTAGTCGCTGGCCACGAACGTCTCCTTGTACATGGTCACCGCGAGCGTCTCGGAGTTGCGCCCCGGCCCGCCCTGGGTCATCACCCAGACGATGTCGAACGTCTTCAGGCTCGCCACCAGCGCCAGCCCCACGACCACGGCGGTCAGCGGGCGCATCAGCGGCCAGGTGATGTGCCGGAACAGCCGCCATCCCGACGCGCCGTCGAGCCGGGCCGCCTCGATCGGCTCCTTGGGGATCGACTGGAGGCCCACCACGAACAGCAGCGTGTTGACGCCGAGCTGCTGCCAGGTCCACACGAGCAGCATGGCCAGCGTGTTGGCCGGCGCCTGCTGCAGGAACGCCGTGTCCACGCCGAGCAGCAGGTTGGCGACGCCGCCGTGGGACAGGATCGGGCTCCACACCAGGGCGAGCCCGGCGCCGCTGAGCGCGTACGGGAGCATGAACGGCACCCGGTACCACGCGCCGCCCCTGATGTCGTAGGACAGGACGGCCACCAGCAGGCCGAGGCCGACCGGCAGCACCATCGTGCCGAGCACCCACAGCAGCGTGTTGCGCAGCGAGGTCAGCAGCGCGGGGTCGTCGAAGAGCTTGGCGAAGTTGGCCGCGCCGACCCACTCGGGCGGCGCCAGGCCGTCGTAGCGGGTGAGGCTCAGGTACGCGGTCCACACGAACGGGGCGTAGAGCAGCCCCGCGACCAGCAGGGCCGCGGGCGCCACGTACCCGTGCCGGAACCGCCCGAGAATGGGAGCACGGGTGGTCACTGGTGGGTGCTCCAGTACTCGTCGGCCTCCTTCTGGATCGTTTCCAGCACCTCCTTGTAGGTGCCGGGCTCGGTGACGAACTTGCCGAAGCCGTCGAGGGCGGCGGTCAGGACGGGCGGCGGCGTGGCCTCGAAGTAGCGGTTGACCAGGCGGTACTTGCCGCTGCCCGCGTCCTTGGTGATCTGCCCGAGCGCCGCGTCGTCGATCACGACCTTGGGGTTGGCGCTCACGTCGCCGCGGCTGCCGGCCCACTTCTGCTGGGCCTCGGCGGTGGTCCACCACCTGAGGTACTTCGTGCTGGCGTCGGGGTCGGCGGCCTTGGTCAGCGAGCAGAGCGGGCCGCTCTCGAAGATCACGGAGGTCTTGGGGAGGGAGGGGTTGACGTTGGGGATCACGAAGAAGCCGTAGTCGGTGCCCGCCTTCATGCTCCGCTGGGTCATGCTGGTGTTGAACCAGGTGCCGAACGAGATCATCGCGGCCTTGCCGTTCTTCATCACGTCGCCCGGGTCCGTCTTGTCACCGGGGTTCACGAAGTATCCGGCGTCGATGAGCTGCTTCCACTTCTCCATCACCTGGACCACACCGGGGTCGGTGTACTTGGCCTTGCCGGTGGACAGGCGGTCGTACAGATCGGGGTCGCTGCCGGCCATGAGCTGCTCGAACCAGACGAAGGAGAACAGCACGCTGGTGTGGTAGAAGGGCGTGACCCCGGCCTTCTTCAGCGTGGCGGCGGCACCGACCAGCTCGTCCCACGTGGTCGGCGGCTTGAGGCCGTGCTGGTCGAAGAGCTTCTTGTTGTAGAACATCCCCCAGTAGGCGACGTTCATCGGCACGCAGTACTGCTTGCCGTCGATCGTGTAGTACGGCGCGAGGTCCTGCGACAGGTCGCCGGCCTTGATCGCCTCCTGCCAGACGGCCGTGGTGTCGGCCACCTGCTTCTGCTTGACGATCTCCTCCAGCGTCCCCCCGGTCTGCCAGGTGAACAGGTCCGGCTTGACGTTGGTGCGGAACGACGCCTTGATGAACGCCTGGTACTGCGCCGAGTCGGTGTAGCCCGTCGGCTTCATGCCCAGGCCGATCTTCTGCTTCGACAGCGCGCCCATCTCGTCGAAGTACTTGCTCCAGGCGCCCTTGTCGTTGTACAGCGTCAGCTCGCTCTTCTTCTGCTGGGTCCCGGCGCCGGTGCCGCCACAGGCGGCGAGGAAGAGGGCGGCTACGCCGAGCGTGGCCATGCGTGACCGGATCATGCCCCGGCCTCCTTGTTTCACTTGGGGGGGTGGTGCAACCTCTGCTCAACTACGGTCTTGACGTCGACGAGGTGGGCCCGCATGCGCTCCTCGGCCGCCGCGGCGTCGCCGGCGACGATGGCCTCCAGGATCGCCCGGTGCTCCTCGTAGTCCCGGCGGCGGTCGTCGAAGATCTGCAGGATCGCCCGCTGCTCGGCCCCGTGGACCGTGAGCAGCGAGTCGACGACCTCGTGCAGCACGCTGTTGCCGGCCAGCCGCGCGGTCGCCCGGTGGAAGGTCATGTTGGTCTCGTGCAGCTCGGCGTCCTCACCGCGCAGATGCCGGGCGGCCTCGTCCAGCACGCGCTCCAGCACGGCCAGCTGGCCGCCGCGACCGCTCGCCGCCCGCCGGGCCGCCATGGCGGCCAGCGGCGGCTCGATGACGACGCGGGCGCCGAGCAGCTCCACGAGCTGCTCGCCGTCCAGCTCGCGCATGTTGGGGTTGGGCAGGACGACCCGCTCGATGTCGGCTCCGACGTAGATGCCGGAGCCGTGCCGCATCTCGACGGCCCCGGTGGCCTCAAGCCTGCGAAGCGCCTCACGCAGTGTCGGGGTGGTGACGGCGAAGCGCTGGGACAGCTCCCTGGTCGAAGGCAGCCGGTCGCCCGGCCGGAGCCCGCCGGTGTGGATGAGCTCCAGCATGCGCTCGGTCAGAGCGTCGGACAGGGTCGGCCGCACAACCTCGGACATATCAAGTGATCTAATCACTTAACGGCACTGGAGTCTATGAGGATTTTCGCTTCGTACCCACGCCGTGACTTCGCGAACCGGGTCAGCGGCGGAGCAGGTCCCTCATCTGGGCGATCTGGGCCCGGCGGGACTCGCTCACCCGCTCGGCCCAGCGCTTGACCTCGGGGTCCGCCCCACCGGCCACCTCCACCCCGGCCATCCGGACCGCGTCGTCCTGGTGGGCGATGAGCAGGGTGAGGAAGTCCCGCTCGAACGCGCGCGACCCCTCCAGCGCCGCGATCTGCCGGCGGTCGGTCTCGGGCAGCCCGCCGTGATAGTCGTGCGCCCCGGAGGGCGCGGCGAGCGGCTGCTCCCAGGCGTGCAGCCAGCGCAGCATCATCTCGACCTCGTCCTGCTGCGTGGCCGCGACCGCCGACGCCAGCGTGCGCAGCTCCGGCGTCCGGCCGCGGGCGGCGCCCAGCCTGGCGATCTCGATGCCCTGCCGGTGATGCGGGATCATCATCTGCGTGAACATCACGTCCTGGGCGTTCACCGGGTCACCGGCGGGCGGCGCGCTCCCGCAGCCCGCGGGGCCCAGCACGACGAGCGCGGCGAGCAGCGGGGCGAGCGCCGAGGCCAGGCTCCTCATCTGTGCGCTCCCTGGGAACGGGGGAATAAATAAGTAAAGCTTCCTTAGAGTTGACCATCGCAGCCAGCCGGTGACAAGGCCCGTCCGAGGTACGCGCGCAATGCGGAAGAGAATCAGCCGCGTTCCCTCCTAACCTCGGCGCCATGGACCACGACCTGACGCCGTTCCGCATCGACGTCCCCCAGTCCGGCCTCGACGAGCTCGCGCGCCGGCTCGACGCGGCCCGCTGGCCCGACGAGCTCCCGGACGCCGACTGGGACTACGGCGTCGCCCCCGGCCACCTGCGGGAGCTGGCCGGGTACTGGCGTGACGGGTACGACTGGCGGAGGCAGGAGCGGCGGCTGAACGAGCTGCCGCAGTACACCACCGAGATCGACGGGCACAACGTCCACTTCGTCCACGTACGCTCCCCCGACCCGGAGGCCGTGCCGCTGCTCGTCACCCACGGCTGGCCGAGCACCGTCGCCGACTTCCTGGACATCGTCCGCCCGCTGACCGAGCCCGGCCAGGGCGGCGCGCCCGCCTTCCACCTGGTGCTGCCCTCCCTGCCCGGCTTCGGCTTCTCCGGCCCCACCCGCGAGCGCGGCTGGGACGTCACCCGGATCGCCCGCGCCTGGGCCGAGCTGATGCGCCGGCTCGGCTATGACCGCTACATCGTGCAGGGCGGCGACTTCGGGTCCCTGATCTCCCCCGAGGTGGCCAGGGTCGCGCCCGAGCACGTCATGGGCGTCCACCTCAACGCCATGGTGACCGCCTCCACGCCCGCCCCTGGAACGTCCGGACTCACCCAGGAGGAGCTGGCCAAGGCCCGGGCCACCGCCGAGAAGTGGCGCGAGCGGTCCGGGTACGCCACCATCCAGTCGACCCGGCCGCAGACCCTCGCCTACGCCCTCACCGACTCGCCCCTCGGCCTGCTCGCCTGGAACCTCGAATGGTTCGTCGACTACGACCCCGCCCGCGCCGTGCAGACCCCGGTCGACCGCGACGCGATCCTGACGAACGTCACCACGTTCTGGCTGACCCGCACCGCCGGGTCGTCGATGCGCCTCTACAAGGAGGCCGGCGCGGCCTTCGGCGGCGGCCCGCGCCCGGAGGCGCCGACCGCCGTCGCGCTCTTCCCCGGCGACAGCACCATCCGCACGCTCGCCGAGCGGCAGTACGCGATCGTCAGGTGGACCGAGTACGACCGGGGCGGTCACTTCGCCTCCCTGCAGGCGCCGGACCTCCTGGTCGAGGACGTCCGGGCCTTCGCACGGGCCCTTCAGTAACCGACGGCCGTCAGCGCGCGGTGGTACCGGGGGTTCTCGACCTCGTCGACCAGCGCCACCGCCAGATCGGCGTACGCGAACAGCCGCTCACCCGCGTCGGGGAGCACCGCCGAGCCGCCGATCCGGTACTGCCCGGTGCGCGGGGCGTCGGGGTCCAGCATGGTGGGCGGCGGGGCGAGCACCACCCAGTCCAGGGCGGGGTCGGCGTCGCGCAGCGCCTCCACCGCGGCGAGGTGACCGAGCGCGAACGCCCGGTACTCCGCCGGGAAGCCGGGCGCGTCGAGGACGAGCTCGCCGGGGGCGCTCTCCAGCGTGCTGCCGATGCCGACCAGCACCACCCGCTTCACTCCGGCCCGGGTCAGGCCGTCGATCAGCGCGACGGTCGCGGCCGGGAGGAACTCCACCGACGGCACGTCGAGGCGGATCGCGGCGTTCACGGCCGCGTCGTGGCCCGCCGCCAGCCGCGCGACATCCTCCGCACGGGTGACGTCGCCGGCGACCACCGTCACACCGTCACCGCCGAGGTCGGGGTGGCGGGCCGGGTCGCGGACCACCGCGGTGACCCGATGGCCCCGACCGGCCGCCTCGGCCACCGTGGCCCGCCCCGCGCGGCCACCCGCGCCGAACACGACGATCTCGCTCATGGCACTCTCCGTTCGCACAGGCCGATCGGGTCATCGGCGCTGTGCGGACGTTAACGGCCGCCCCCTTGGTTCCCGCAACGATAGTTACGTACGCTCGGCAAAGTGACCGACGCCCTCCATCCGGACATGTTCGCCCAGTGCGCGAACGTCACGCCGCTGATCCAGATCGGCGACAAGTGGACCGGTAAGATCATCCGATGCCTGGAGGACGGTCCCCGCCGCTTCTCCGAGCTGCAGGTGCCGCTGCGCGGCATCACGCCCAAGGTGCTGACCGCGACGCTGCGGGCGATGGAGCGCGACGGGCTCGTCACGCGCACCGCGTACGCCGAGATCCCGCCCCGCGTCGAGTACGAGCTGACCCCGTTCGGCCGTACCGTGCTGGAGCCGATGGCGGCGATGTGCTCCTGGGCACAGGAGCACATGGCGACGCTCCTCGACGCCCGCGATCGCCATCTGGCCTGACCGAGCGTCCTCACAGCCTCGCAAGGTAGGCGTTCGTCAACGTTCCGCTTACTCTGCGTCGCCGTCAGGTTTGTCCGGATTTTGTGACACTCACCTCCCTCGCGGGCCCAGGAAAGAACCATCAAACGGCGCTTCGCCGCAGCTCACGGCGCTTCCCGGCGCAGAGAGATCATGTCGCGACTTTGTGTAGTGACCTGACTGTTATGCCGACGTTTTGCTAAGTGCGAGGTTTGCGTGGATATTCTGCGGCTTGCGTGTCGTCCCCACATCTAGTGGGCCCAGTGGCGCACGACAGCTTTTCGTTGCGGGGGCCCTCCGGCTCGGACTTCGACCCCCGTGCACGGCGTACGGAGGGAAATGGGCAAGTTCCTGCTCCGCCGGCTGGCAACCAATCTGATCTTGATTGCCCTGGCGGCCAGTCTGGCGTACATGCTCGCCGCCACGACCATGAACCCTCGTGGCGCGTACGAGGGCCGCCAGCCGCCGGTCGCCGAGGAGGTCATCGACGCGACCCTCGACGCCTACAACCTCAACGACAAGACCCCGGTCTTCGAGCGGTACCTGACCTGGGCCGGAGGCGTCGTGACCGGCGACTTCGGCAAGACCTGGAACGGCGGCTCGGTCAACGAGGAGATGGGCCGCCGGATCATGGTGAGCCTGCGGCTGCTGCTCATCGGCACGCTGCTCGGGTTCGCGCTGGGGGTCGGGGTGGGGGCCTACTCCGCCGTGCGGCAGTACAGATTCAGCGACCGGGCCATCGGCGTCAGCTCGTTCGTGGTCATGGCGATCCCGGTGTTCCTGCTGGCCACGCTGCTGGCGATCGCCACGTACAGCCTGAACCGCGGGCTCGGCTTCACGCTGATCGAGTACACCGGCGAGTACAACCCGAGGCTGGCGGGCCTGGACCTGTTCCTCAACCGGCTGAACCACCTGATCCTGCCGACCATCTCGCTCACGCTCGGCTCGGTCGCCTTCTACAGCCGCATCCAGCGCAACATGATGCTCGACGTGCTGAACCAGGACTTCGTCCGCACGGCCATGGCCAAGGGGCTGAGGCGCAGGACGGCGCTGTTCAAGCACGCGCTGCGGACCGCGCTGATCCCGTCGGCCACGTACTTCGCGTTCGCGTTCGGCACCATGCTCACCGGGGCGATCTTCACCGAGAAGATCTTCTCCTGGCACGGCATGGGCGCCTGGCTGATCGACGCGATCAACCAGAACGACGTCAACTCCGTCGCCGCGGTGAGCCTGTTCACCGCGGTCTGCGTGCTGTTCGCCGCGTTCCTGTCGGACCTGCTGGTGGCGGCCCTCGATCCTCGGGTGCGGGTGAGCTAGGTGCGTTCCAAGGTCGTACTCCGGCGGCTCCTGCGCAATCGGCAGGCCCGCTATGGCGGCATCGCCCTGATCCTGCTCATCGCGCTGGCCTACCTCGGCCCCTACGTCGGCGCCTACGACTGGACGGACAAGGACTTCCTGGCCTTCATGTCCGGGCCCTCGTCCGACCACTGGTGGGGCACCACCTCGATCGGCCAGGACATGTACGCGGTGACGCTGCGCGGCATGCAGAAGTCGATCGTCATCGGCCTGCTGGTCGCGCTGTTCGCCACGGGCCTGGCCGCGCTGGTCGGCGCCTTCGCCGGATATTTCGGTGGCTGGCTGGACAAGGTGCTGATGTGGGGCGTGGACCTGCTCCTCGTCCTGCCCAGCTTCCTCATCATCGCCATCATCTCCCCCCGGCTCCGGGGCGCCTCGTGGCTCTGGTTCGTGGTGCTGCTGGCGGCGTTCGCCTGGATGATCACCTCCAGGGTCGTGCGCAGCATGACGCTCTCGCTGCGCGAGCGGGAGTACGTCCAGGCCGCGCTCTACATGGGCATCCCCCGCTGGAAGATCATCCTGCGGCACATCGTGCCCAACCTGTCGTCCCTGCTGATCATCGACGCCACGCTCAACGTCAGCGGCGCCGTCATCGGTGAGGCCGCCCTGTCGTTCTTCGGCTTCGGCATCCAGCCGCCCGACGTGTCGCTCGGCACCCTCATCGCCGAGGGCGCCCGCAACGCCACCGGCTACCCCTGGCTGTTCGCCTTCCCCGCCGGCCTGCTGGTGCTCCTGGTGCTCAGCATCAACCTGATCGGCGACGGACTGCGCGACGCGCTCGATCCCGGGAGCAACTCATGAGCATCTTGGAGGTCCGCGACCTCACCGTCACCTTCCCCGGCGAGATCCAGGCCGTGCGCGGCGTCAGCTACGACGTCGCCCGCGGCGAGGTGCTCGGCATCGTCGGCGAGTCAGGCTCCGGCAAGTCCGTGACCTCGCTGGCCGTCATGGGCCTGCTGCCGCAGAACGCCGTCGTCAGCGGCTCGGTCAAGCTGCACGGCCAGGAGCTGCTCGGCATGGGCGAGGGCGAGCTGACCCGGGTCCGCGGCAAGGCCATCAGCATGATCTTCCAGGACCCGCTCTCGGCGTTCACCCCCGTCTACACGATCGGCGACCAGATCGCCGAGGCCGTCCGGGTCCACCAGAAGCTGGGCAAGGACAAGGCCGCCAAGCGCGCCGTCGAGCTGCTCGACCTGGTCGGCATCCCGCATCCGGCCGTGCGGGCCAAGGCGTTCCCGCACGAGTTCTCCGGCGGCATGCGGCAGCGCGCGATGATCGCCATGGCCATCGCCAACGACCCCGACCTGCTCATCTGCGACGAGCCCACCACGGCCCTCGACGTCACGATCCAGGCGCAGGTCCTGGAGGTGCTCAAGACCGCCCAGGCCGAGACGGGCGCCGGCATCGTGATGATCACCCACGACCTGGGCGTCATCGCGGGCATGGCCGACCGGGTGCTCGTCATGTACGCGGGCCGGCCCGTCGAGCAGGGCGTCGTGGACGACATCTACTACCGGCCGCGCATGCCGTACACGATGGGCCTGCTCGCGTCGATCCCCCGTGTCGACGGCGAGCAGGACACGCTCGTCCCCATCGAGGGCAACCCGCCCTCGCCGGCGGCGCTGCCGCCCGGCTGCCCGTTCGCGCCGCGCTGCCCCATGCACATCGACGCGTGCGACGACGAGGAGCCGCCGCTCACCGCGATCGGCGGCGGGCGGCACGTGGCCTGCATCCGCTCGCGCGAGATCGAGCACAAGGGCATGACCGGCGCCGACGTCTTCCCCGTGCCGGTCATCCCGCCGAGCGACGTGGCGCGCGTGCCGCGCGAGCAGCGAGCGACCGTCCTGGAGCTCGACGACCTCATCCGGCACTACCCGCTGATGAAGGGCGCGGTGTTCAAGCGCCGTGTCGGCACCGTCCACGCCGTGGACGGCATCAGCTTCGACATCGCCGAGGGCGAGACGCTGGCCCTGGTCGGCGAGTCGGGCTGCGGCAAGACGACCACCCTGCAACAGATCATGCAGCTGGCGGCCCCGCAGCGCGGCCGGGTCGTCGTCCTGGGCAAGGACAGCTCGACGCTGGACAAGTCCGCGCGCAAGGCGCTCCGCGGCGACCTCCAGATCGTCTTCCAGGACCCGATGGCCGCGCTCGACCCGCGCATGCCGGTCGGCGACATCATCGCCGAGCCGCTGCGCGCCCACGGGCGCAAGAACGTGTCCCAGCGCGTCGCGGAGCTGCTGGAGCTCGTCGGGCTGGCGCCCGACCACGCCCAGCGCTACCCGCAGCAGTTCTCCGGCGGTCAGCGGCAGCGCATCGGCATCGCCCGCGCCCTCGCGCTGGAGCCCAAGCTCATCGTGCTGGACGAGCCGGTCTCCGCGCTCGACGTCTCCATCCAGGCCGGCGTCATCAACCTGCTGGAGGAGCTGAAGAACCGGCTCGGGCTGTCGTACCTGTTCGTGGCGCACGACCTGGCCGTGGTGCGGCACCTCGCCGACCGGGTCGCGGTCATGTACCTGGGACGGATCGCCGAGATCGGCGCCGTCGAGAACGTCTACGACCGGCCCGCCCACCCCTACACGCAGGCGCTGCTCTCGGCGATCCCGCTGCCCGACCCCGAGTTGGAGCGCAGCCGCAAGCGGATCCTGCTCGAAGGCGACCTGCCCAGCCCGGCCGATCCCCCGTCGGGATGCCGGTTCCGCACCCGCTGCCCGAAGTTCGCCCGCCTGAGCGAGGCGGAGCAGCGGCGGTGTGTGGACGAGGAGCCCTCGGTTGCCCGGCTCGCGAGCGCCAAGGATCACGGCGCCGCCTGCCATTTCGCGGAGGAGATCGAGGTCATCACGGCCTCGGAACACCAGGAGGAACAGTGAAGGTTGGATACCGGGCGGCAGCGGGACTTGCGCTCCTCGCCATGGCCGTCGCGGCCTGCGGCGGCGGCAGCGGCGGCGACGCCAAGAAGCCGAACGCCGAGCAGTCGCAGCAAGCTCAGAAGCAGATGGCCGAGACCCCGGCCATCAGCATCAACCCGGTTCCCTACGAGCAGGTCAAGGACGGCGGCACCCTGACCCTCGCGGTCGGACAGTGGCCGAGCCAGTGGAACGGCAGCCACGTCGACGGCAACCAGATCGACACCACCGACATGCTCGATACGATCATGCCACAGCCGATGGTGTCCGACTCCGAGGCGAACTTCACGCCGAACCCGGACTACCTGAGCGACGTAAAGCTGGACACGTCCTCCGGCAAGCAGGTCGTCACCTGGACCTTCAACGAGAAGGCCACGTGGTCCGACGGCACCCCGATGGGGTGGAAGGACGTCGAGGCCATGTGGAAGGCCAACAACGGCAAGAACAAGAAGTACAAGCCGGCCTCCACCGACGGCTGGGACCGGATCGAGTCCGTCACCAAGGGCTCCTCGGACAAGGTCGCCGTCATGACCTTCGCCAAGCAGTACCCGGACTGGAAGGGCCTGCTCTCGCGCGGGCCACACCTCTACCCCGCCTCGGCCAACGAGACGCCGGAGGCCGAGGAGAAGAACTACCTGCAGAAGATCCCGGTCACCGGCGGGCCCTTCAAGGTCGAGAAGATCGACGAGGGCACCAAGACCCTCACCGTCGTCCGCGACGACAAGTGGTGGGGCAGGAAGCCCAAGCTCGAAAAGATCATTTTCCGCACCATCGAGACGCCCGCCGCGCAGGTCAACGCCTTCGCCAACGGCGAGCTCGACGGCGTGGAGATCCCGCCGGGCAGCCCCGCCGACCTCAAGCGGGCCAAGGAAGTCCCGAACGTGGACATCCGCAAGGCGCTCAGCCCGAACTGGCGGCACATCACGGTCAACAACCAGAGCGCGTTCCTGAAGGACAAGTCGGTCCGCCAGGCCGTCGCGTACGCGATCAACCGTGACGTGATCACCCAGTCCGACCTCAAGGACATGGACTGGCCGCTGCAGACGCTCGGCAACCACGTCTTCATGAACAACCACAAGGGCTACGTCGACAACTCCGGCGACCTCGGCAAGTACAACCTGGACAAGGCCAAGCAGCTGCTCGACGCGGCCGGCTGGAAGCAGGAGGGCGACTACCGCAAGAAGGACGGCAAGGAGTTCGCGCTGAGCTTCACCGTCCCGGCGGGCCTGCCGTACGCCAAGACGGAGGGCGAGCTCACCCAGGCCATGCTCAAGGAGGCCGGGATCAAGCTGACGATCCGCCCGGTCCCCGATGACAAGTTCTTCACCGACTACATCATCAAGGGCGACTTCGACCTGGTTCCGTTCTCGTGGATCGGCACGCCGCTGCCCATCGGCTCCCTGCCGCAGATCTACAAGACCGGCTCCGAGAGCAACTTCCCGAAGGGCAGCGACCCGACCCTCGACGCCGCCATCGACGCCGCCGTGGGCGAGATGGACCCGGCCAAGGCCATCGAGAAGGGCAACGCCGCCGACAAGCTGATCTGGGACATGGTGCACACGATCCCGCTGTACCAGCGCCCCGACATCCAGGCGACCAAGAAGACCCTGGCGAACTGGGGCGCCAAGGGCTACCAGTCACTGGATTACACCACCATCGGCTTCACCGGCTGATCCGTCTCGAACGGCACGCGACGACCCCGGCCCGCTTCGGCGGCCGGGGTCATCCCGTTTCCGGGGGTTGTCCGTGGGTCCGTCACCAGAGAGAACCTGCCTCCAGCGCTCGGCCACGGCTCGTTCTCCTTCGCGTACGGCACGCGCGACGGGCAGCGCATGGTCGTCCACTACGTCAACGGCGACTGGAACGACCCGATCGGCCTGTTCATGGAAGTGCTGGAGGCCGGGTTCGGCCCGGCCGACTGACCCGCTCGTGCCTGCCGAGTCGTCCGGGTCAATCCCGACGACCGGCAGGCTTTGGCGTAACGGGCGCGACGTGTCCGGCGGGACACCCGGCGCGTTCAGGACTGCGGACCGACGAAACCGTCACCCACCGACGCGGCCAGGAGTAGGAACGACTCCCGCGTTCGGGTGTGCAGCTTTTCGAGGTCGATCTCCGCTCCCTCTTCGAGGTGGGGGTCGTACGGGATGCGGACCACCGCGCGGCAGCGCGCCGCGAAGTGGGACTCCAGCTGGTCCAGGTCCACGGTGGACTTCGACCGGGGACGGACACTGCACAGCACCACCGTGGCGGAGCGGACCAGCCTCTCGTGGTGATGGGTTATCAGCCAGTCGAGCGTCGCGGACGTGGCGCGGGCGCAGTCCACCGCCGGCGACGTGACCAGGACCAACTGGTCGGCAAGGCCCAGGACACCGGACATGGCCGAGTGCAGCAGGCCGGTGCCGCAGTCGGTGATGCAGATCGAGTAGAACTGCTCGAGTACCTCCGCCACCGCTTGGTAGTCGGACGCGGTGAATGCCTCTGACACCGAAGGATCACGGTCGGAGGCGAGGATCTCCAGGCGCGACGGGGCCTGCGAGGTGAGGGTACGGATGTCGACGTAGCGCTTGATCTGCTCGCGCTCATGGAGCAGATCGCGTACCGTGGCGGGGGTTTCGAGCTGGACCTTGTCCGAGAGGGTCCCGCGATCGGGATTGGCGTCGACCGCGATCACCCTGTCGCCGCGCACCTGGGCCAGCGTGGCGCCGAGGCCGAACGAGGTGGTGGTCTTTCCGACACCGCCCTTCAGGCTGAGCACGGCCACCCGATGGTGACCCGTGGCGACCGGGGTACGGGCACGGGAGATGAGCTCGCGACGATGCCGTGCCTCAGCGGACTCAACCGGCTTGATCAACCCCCCCGACACTTTGTAGACGAGCTTGCGCCAGCCTCTCCTCGGCGCGGTGCTTCGGCTCTTGAGCAGTGATGTGGCGTCGAGTTCCTCAGCCGACGTCGCGCGCTGGCCGGACGTCGGCGGCCGGCTGAAGGTGGACCGCGAGGCCGGCTCCTGAGGTCCGTCCTGTACGGGCTGGGGCACCCACTCCGGCTTGTTCACGTCGTCCTGGTCCGGCGCGGGAAGATCGCTGCTGTCGACGGCTTGCATGTGCTGCTCGGAACCCTGCCGGACTGCCTCATCGGTCTCGAACTGAGCGGCGGCATGGAGGGCGGGGTGCGCGCCGTGCTCCCCGCCTCCGTTCGGGTTACCGTACCCGGACCGGCCGTCGCCATCGTCGAGGCCGTCGATGTCCTCCGTGGCTTCCGTGCCCAGCTCTCGGAACGGAATGAGTTCGCGTTCGAAGCGCTCGGTCGAGGGTCCCGCAGCTTCACCCTCCGCATGGAACTGCTCGTACGGCTCGCCGGCGGTGTCCTTATGAACCGCGCGGGCGTCGCGTTCGACGAACGCGCCTGACCCGTCACGGTCGGGTGTCTCCGCCGTGTCCGGACGAGGGCCCGGCTTGAGCGCGATACTGATGAGTTCCTGCGAACTGGCGATCGGGAACATCTGAGTGGGGAGATACTGGTACAGGCGCGACAGCGGGATCTGCTGCTTAGCGCCGGAGACGACGCCTTCCGCCCCATCGAACAATGGCCGCAAGTCTTCGGGGGAATTCAGCGGGAACGTGAGATTCCGCATCGCCAGCTTGGTGAACTGCGCCGCAGTCTCGAGTCCGGGAACGAGGCGTACCGCTTCCAAAAGAAGGTGATAATCTTCTTCCCCGAGCAAACTCGCGTCTCGCCGATTTTCTTGGTCAGCCATTGCATATTTCCTTTCCGCGCTTCGGGCCCTGCTTCATCGGCTGAATATGCACTGCACACGAGTTCGCAAAGTAAGAAAGCCCCGCGCTTCAACCGTCGGCCAAGGACTGCCATTTTCGCTGCCGCACGCCCATAAGGCCCCCCATGACACTTCTGGGCGCCTCGGGCTGTTTGTGCGTTTTCTTCGGGGTTTATTCCGCGGGGTGGGGTCGGTTACGCGGCGCGGCTGGTCAAGTCATCTTCAACGTTGTCGACGATCCACGAGCGATCTCTAAGAACTCAAGCCCGGGTTCGCGTGGTGCTTCTTCCACCGAAGCGGGTCATCGACCCCCGGACCGGCCAGCACCGGCCAGCAACCAGACTCTGACGCGTCGCCCATCGAGCCTCGATCCGGTGAGCGACGGCGTTCGAGGCCGCCGCCGTCGATCTCCATCCGGTACAGGGCCCGCACGAGGAGCTGTAGCGGAGGGATCCGTCCGGCCAGGACGGTGGGGATTTCTTCGCCGCCTCGCCTACGAAAGGCCCTCCTGGATGATCGCGGCCCGCCTCGGCCAGGCCGACCCCGCGATCACTCCGCGCGTCTACGCCCACGCGATCCGCTCGGCAGAGACTGCTGCGGGTGACGTCTTCGTGAAGACGCTGCAGAACGGCTGTCAGTAAGAGCCCTTGCTGCGGCTTTCTGCGACAAGTACCGCAGTGGGCCTCAACGTACGCCTGGATGGCATCCCGACGGCGGCGAACATCGAGCCATGCCCCGCCGGCAGGCCAACGCCCCTAGGCCGAGTGCCGTCACGCGATATCGTTCCGTCGGTGATTGAGGGCGGCGGGGTGAGGAAAACAGGCAAACTGCCGGGGCGGCGGCTCCCAGCTGAGAGGCCCCGTTGATCCCGGGTCCTCGCGTTCCCGGATTGCTACCCGCCTCGCCGGTGGTTGCCGGCCCGCAGCACCAGCATGAGCCCGGCCGTGTAGGCGAGGGCGTACACCAGGGGGAGCCAGGCCCCGGCCGCCGCCGCGGCGGCGAGGCTGACGGCGGCCACCAGGGCGAGCAGTGTCGCGGCCACGGCCAGGTCCCGCGCGGCCGTGGCCGCCACCGCGAGCCCGCCGAGTATCCCCACGGCGGCGAGCAGGTCGGCGACCAGCCAGGCGTCCAGCAGCCCCGCCTCCGCGACCAGGCGCAGCAGGGGCGCGGGCAGCGACGGCGTCCAGATCCAGATGGGGCCCCCGCCGGCCAGGTTCACGGCCGACGGGGTCGCGACGAGCAGCAGCAGGACGCCCGTGGGAGACCTCAACGGAGGTTGGCCAGGCGGTAGCCGTCGCCGTTCCTCCACAGCAGCCAGTCGCCCGCCGCCAGCATGACGTCCGGGCTCTTGGAGCGCCGGCCGGTGACCGGGTCGAGCAGGAGCGAGTAGGCCCCGGTGTTGTACGTGACGAGCCGGTTGCCCGCCGTCATCCACGGTGAGACGCCCTTCTCCGGCGTCGGAACTCCGGGCAGCTCGGACACCGGTCCCCAGGAGTCACGCGGCACCCACCGCAGCGTGTCGCCGGCCACCCAGGCGAACCACTTCCCGGACGCCGCCGCGTACCACTCCTGGTCCGGCTCGGCCATGCTCTGCGCGCGGACCCCCTCCGGCAGCGGATGCTCGGCCGCCACCCTCCCCGTCTCGACGTCGACGATGCGCAGCACCTTGTCGTTCGCCGCCTCGGCGGTGAACAGGTAGGGGTAGGAGAACGCCACAGCCTCTCCGCTGGACGGGTTCCCGTCCCTGACGACCGTGCCCACCCCCGCGCAGCCCTTGGCCACCCAGGGCTGCCGCATGACGTCGCTGCCGACGATCACGCCGCCGTCCACCCAGACCTGCGCGCGGGGGTCCGTGCCCTGCGGGCTGATCGTGCGCGTGGTCCCGTCCGCCGTGCGGCACCGCTGGTCGGCCGCCGAGCCCTCCGTCCAGGTACGGAAGCCCGTGGCCGTCCCCAGCCCCGACCGCGCCGCGAAGCCGAGCTCCCTGGGCGTGCCGCCGCTCGCGCCCACCTCCGCCACCTGCCCGTCGGGCGTCGAGCCGAGGACCGTCCCGTCGCTGCCCAGCGCCGCGGGCACGAACCGCTCGCCCCGCTCGGTACGGCCCCCGACGTCCACGACGCTGGTCACGTTCATGAGCTCGCGCAGGGCCTTCTCGAGGAGGACGCCGGCAGGGGCGGTGAGGTTCACCTGGTCCGGAGTCGGCGTCACGGTCACGGTCGGCTCGGAGGAGGCGGTCCGATCACTGATCGACGCCGGGGTCGATGCGGGGGCCGGGCTCAGCCTCGCCGTCGCCGTGGCGTCACCGTTCCCGCCGCGTACGGCCAGGGGCACGGCGACCAGCACGGCCGTCGCCCCGGCCGCGGCGGCCAGCACCAGCGCCCGCCGGTTCCTGCGGCGCGTGGCCACGGCCCGGTGGATCCGATCGGCCAGGCCGGGCGGCGGATCGTCCGCGGACGGCTCGCTGAGCAGGGCGGCGAGGCGGCGCTCCAGGTCATCCATGCTCGATCTCCTCGGTCTTGACGGCCTCACGCAGTCGGGCGAGCCCCCGCGAAGCCTGGCTCTTGACGGTCCCGCGGCTGCAGCCGAGCAACCGGGCGATCTCCTCGTCGCCACGGGCCTCGACGTAACGCAGCACCAGCACGGCTCGCATGCGCGGAGGTAACGCGGCGACCCTGGAGCGCAGGCCGTCGTCGTCAAGGAGGCGCTGCAGCTCCAGGTCCTCCGCCATGGCCTCGGGCGGAGCCGCCATGCTCACCTCGCGCTTGGGCCGCCGCCAGCGATTGGCCATGATGCGGACCATGGCCGTGCGGACGTACCCTTCCGGGTCGTCCTTGCGCCTGATCGCGTGCCACCGGAGACCGGTACGGGTGAGCGCCTCCTGCACCAGGTCCTCGGCGTCGTGCCTGTTCTGGGTCAGGACCATGGCGTAGCGGTAGAGCGCCGGCAGCCGCTGCGCCGCGAAACTCTCAAACGTCGGGTCGTCCACTCGTACCTCCAGCCTCCCAGGACACGGCAGCCCGCCGAATGGTTGAGTGACCCGCGGAAAATACCGCGGCCCGGCGTCACCCCGGCGCCTACTCGGGGCCCGACCCTGCCCTTGGCCAAGACGACTCCGGCGCGGTACTCCTCCGGGATCACGCGCGGATCGTGCTGGACGCCGCCCGCCGCCTGTCCGACACCGAGACCGCCCGCCGCCACCGAATCACGGTGGACAAATGTGGACGCGGCCTGCGCTTATGCCCGATCATGGGGCAATGTCGCTCCGCATGCACGAGGCCGATCTGTTCGAGAGCTCAAGGGGCCGTTTGGAGGCGATCGCCTACCGGCTGCTGGGATCGGCCGGTGATGCGGAGGACGCGGTGCAGGACACGTACCTGCGCTGGCATGCGGCTGACCGGGAACGGATCGAGACGCCCGAAGCGTGGCTGACGAAGGTGCTCACCAATCTCTGCCTCAACCAGCTCACCTCGGCGCGGGCCAGGCGGGAGACCTACGTGGGGCAGTGGCTCCCTGAGCCGGTGCTGGACGGCGATCGGATGCTCGGCCCGGCCGACACTTTCGAGCAGCGTGAGTCGGTCTCCATGGCGATGCTCACCCTGATGGAGCGGCTGTCCCCCAATGAGCGCGTGGTGTATGTGCTGCGCGAGGCGTTCGGGTACGGGCACCGCGAGATCAGCGAGATCCTGGACATCACCGAGTCGAACTGCCAGCAGATCTACCGGCGCGCCAGGCAGCATCTGGCGGTCGAACGATCCCGCACGGAGATCGATGCGGGCGCCGCCCGGAGGATCGTCGAGGAGTTTCTCGCCGCGGCCCTCAGCGGCGACACCAAGCCACTGATCCGGCTGCTCACCGACGACGCGGTCAGCATGGCCGACGGCGGCGGCAAGGTTCATGCCCGCAGGACCCCGGTCCTCGGGGCGATGGACATCGCGAAGTACCTGCGTGCTGTGTTCCAGCCGAGCGATGCCAAGCGCGCCCTGGTCAGTGGCAGCCCCGCCTTCTACGCCGTCGTCGTCAACGGCGGTCCTGCCGTGCTGGTCGAGGTCGACGAGCAGGTCATCGGCGTGCTCTGCCTCGATGCGACCCCCGACGGCCTCGCCTCGGTCCACATCCAGGTCAACCCCGACAAGCTGCAGCGCATCGCGCGCCAGTGGGCGGCCGCTGGACCCCATCGCGCGCTGGTGGCGCATTGGTGACCCAGATCACACTCGTTACCTGTCAGGGATCGCGCGCCTGTCCTGTTCAGGAGGTGCAAGCAACCAGATAGGAGCCAGCCATGAAGCACCGCATCGTCGTCCTGGGAGCCGGGTACGCCGGAGCCAACACCGCCGGCCGCCTCGCCAAGCGGCTGCACCGCGACGACGTCGAGATCATCCTGGTCAACGGCGACCCGGAGTTCGTCGAAAGGGTGCGCATGCACCAGCTCGCGAGCGGGCAGGATCTGCGGCCTCGCCCCCTGCGCGACCTCTGCGCGGGCAACGGCGTACAGCTCCGGACCGCGCGGGTCACCGCTGTCGACGTGGAAGGCAAGACCGTCGACCTCGGCGGTGAGACCCTCGCCTATGACACCCTCGTGTACGCCCTCGGCAGCGCCGCCGCCGAACACGGCGTCCCTGGTGTCGCGGAGCACACCCACAACGTGGCCGGCAAGCAGGCCGCTCTCCGACTGCGGGCGCGCCTGAGCGAGGCGAAGCCCGGTGAGACCGTGCTGATCGTGGGCGGCGGCCTGACCGGCATCGAGGCAGCCACCGAGATCGCCGAAGCCCACCCGGACCTTGAGGTCGCGATCGCCGCCCGCGGCCGCGTCGGCGGCTGGCTCAGCGACAAGGCCCAGCACCACCTGCGCGGCGCCTTGGACCGGCTCGGCATCACGGTCCACGACCATGCCGACATCACGCGCGTCGAAGCGGACGGCGTGGTCACCGGTGCGGACCGAAAGATCCGGGCCCAGGTGACCGTGTGGACCGCGGGTTTCAGCGTGCACCCGATCGCGGCCGCCACCACCCTTGAGGTGGACGGCACAGGCCGGATCGTCGTCGACGCCGGCATGCGGTCGGTCTCGCACCCCGATGTGTACGCCGTCGGCGACGCCGCGCTCGCCGAAGGAGCAGGTGGCAAGCCGCTGCGTATGTCCTGCGCCTCGGCGAACCCGATGGCGTGGCTGGCAGCCGACGTCATCGCCGCGCGCCTGACCGGTCGCAAGGTTCCCGAGACCACGATCGGCTACTCCTTGCAGTGCATCAGCCTCGGACGCCGCGATGGAATCATCCAGCGCGTGACCCCCGACGACCAGGTCACGTCCACCGTCTTCACGGGCCGGACCGCCGCCCGCATCAAGGAGATGATCTGCGCCAGCGCGGCCTGGAGCATCTACCACCCGACCATGATGATGCCGAGCCGCCGCCGCCACCTCGCGGTCACCGGCGCAGTGGAGACCCGACCCCTCACCCGGTCATGACGAAGAGCGTTGCCGGGCGAGCGTGGTTGCCCGTTCGCCCGGCCGCTGCGTACGAACGAACTGCTCGGGCGTGCCGTGCCGCTGATGCGAGCAGTGCAGATCACGTGCCGCGTCCACGTCATGCCGCCTCCGGGCGAGCGGAAGCTCCACGAACTCGGTGCACAGGATGTGGACAAGCGGCTGGCGCATGATCAGGTCATACCTCGACCGGTCCGTGAAGCGTGAGACGACCCATGACCTGGTGAAGTGGAACATGGTGGACTTCTGCTCAGTCCCGCGCGGCAAGGAAGGCCGCCCGTCCAAGGCGCTCACGCCGGTCTCAACGGTCACCCACACCCGTGCGATCCTCCGTCGCGCCTTCCGCGACGTCGTACTCGTCCACGAATACATCAGCAGCTCGCCCGTGGAGAAGGCCGAGCGCCCACGGGCGAACATCGACAAACCCGGAACGATCTGGACGGCTGCCCAGCTCCGCACGTTCCTCTCGCCGGCCCGTTGACACCGCTCCACGCCTTCTTCCACCTGGCCGCCTACACCGGCGCCCGTACTCCGCGAGCATCAGAAGGCGCAGGAAGCCGACAAGACCCGCGTCGGCGACTCCTGGAAGGGCAATGACGACACGGTGTTCACGACTGCTCGTGGCGGCCCGATCCACCCCACCACCGTCACCGGCCTGCCACGCAAGCTCATCGAGGCCCACAACGGGACCGCCACCGACCCACTACCGATGATCCGCCTGCACCACCTGCACCACCTGCACCACCTGCACCACCTGCACCACCTGCACGACCTGCGCCGCGTTTACGCGACCCCGCTGCTCCTGGCCGGCCGTCCTCGACCACGCCGTCGCGGCTCACTCTGCCACGCCGACCCCGCGATCACTCTGCGCGTCTGCCCACGTGATCCGCTCGGCAGAGACTGCTGCGGCTGACGTCTTCGCGAAGACGCTGCAGGACGGCTGTCAGTGAGAGCCCCTTGTTGCGGCCTTCTGCAACAAGCGCCGCAGTGGGCCTCAACGCACGCTTGGCATCCCGACGGCGGCGAACATCGAGTCAGGTCCCGCCGGCAGGCCGACACCCATAGGCGAAGTGCCGGCGCGCGATATCGTTCCGTCCGTGATCGCAAGCGGCGGGACTGAGGAGAACAGGCAAACTGCCGGGGCGCCCAGAGTCGACCTGGGGCGCTCACCTCGCGTGGTCTTGCGCCGCATCACCAGCCACGATCAAGACGAGTTTCTTGAACGGGTCCGTGCCGGCGTCGGCCTGAACCTGCCCGCGACCCCGGCGGCGTTCCAGGCGTTCCTTGGTCGATTCGACGAGGGGCGATCCGCCGAAGGCTTACTGATCTGTCTGCGCGACACCGGCGCCATCGCAGGCAATGTCAACATCAACAGCATCATTCGCGGACGCTTCCAGAACGGCTCGCTGGGCTACGCTTCCTTCGCGCCCCATGCCGGCCGCGGATACATGTCAGAAGGTCTTGGCCTGGTGCTGCGCCACGCGTTCGACGAGCTACGGCTGCATCGGCTGGAAGCACAGATCAGACCCGAGAACCAGGCATCCATCAAGCTGGTCAAACGCCACGGCTTCCGCTACGAGGGTTACTCCCCTGATCTCCTGTTCATCGATGGTGCGTGGCGCGGCCATGACCGATGGGCCCTCACCAACGACATGCATGGCATCGTTCCCGATGCTCCCCATCCCACGCTGCCTGACCGCTGACCGCCGACCTGGACGAGCGTGTTGGCAAGGGTGTTAGCAGAAGGCCCCCCGCGATCATCGCGAGGGGCCTTTGAGCTGGGAGCCGCCTTGGGGATTCGAACCCCAGACCCCTTCATTACGAGTGAAGTGCTCTGGCCGACTGAGCTAAGGCGGCGTGCCGTGCAGCGTGAAGAAGTCTACAGGAGCCCGAGGGGTATTCGCTCCCGCCCGGCCCGCGATCTTCCACCGTAACCCCGCCCGCTACGGGCACGTGGTGCCGTCCTTCGGAGGCGTGCCGGTGATCAGGTAGCGGTCCACGGCCGTGTCCACGCACGTGTCACCGCTGAAGTAGGCCGTGTGTCCGTCCCCTTCGTACGTGAGCAGGACCCCCGACCGCAGCTCGCCGGCCAGGGACCGGGCCCAGGCGTAAGGGGTGGCCGGGTCGCGTTCGGTGCCGACCACCAGGATCGGTGGTGCGCCCTTGGCCACGAGCGGCTGGTTCTGGAACGTGGGGTGGGCCGGCCAGTACGCGCAGGGCAGGGAGCTCCAGGCGATGTACGGGCCGAAGCGGGGCGCCGTCCGGGCCAGGCCGGCGGCGGCCTTCGCGTAGGAGGCGACGTCCTTCGGGTACGCGCCGTCGATGCAGTTGACGGCCATGTTGGCCTCGGTCTGGTTCGAGTAACCGTCGGGTCCCCTGCCGAGGAGCAGGTCGGCGTTCTGGAGCAGCATCGTGCCGTCGCCCTTCATCGCCTGGGTGAGCGTCTCGGTCAGCGTGGGCCAGCTTCCGCGGTTGTAGAGCGGCGTCAGCGCGCCGAGCAGGGCCAGCGTCTCGGTGACCTCACGGTCACCTCCGGGCAGTGGCCGCCTGTCCGTACGGCGGAGCAGCGCCGCGAGCTCGTCGAGGGCGCCGTCGGCGTCGCGGCTCCGGAACGGGCAGTCGCCGCGGGAGAGGCAGTCGTTCACGTACGCCCGGAACGCGACCTCGAACCCGGCCGCCTGGTCGGTGTTGAACCGGAACCTCGACAGGGCGGGATCCACCGCTCCGTCCAGGACCAGCGCCCGCACCCGCCCCGGGAACAGGTCCGCGTACACCGCCCCCAGGAACGTGCCGTAGGACTTGCCGAGGTACGTCAGCTTCTCGTCGCCCAGCGCCTCGCGCAGCGCCTCCATGTCGCGGGCCGCGTCCACCGTGCCCACATGCTGGAGCAGCTTGCCCGCCCCGGCCCGGCAACCCTCGGCGAACTCCCGCGACCCGCGCTCCAGGGCCGCCTCCTCCGCCACGTCGTCCGGGGTGGCGTCCAGCGCCAGGAACGCGTCGAGGCGGTCGTCGTCCAGGCACTCGATCGGCGCGGACGCCCCCACGCCGCGCGGGTCGAACCCGACGATGTCGAATCTCGCCCGTACGTCGGCGCTCACCACGGACTGCGCCGCCCTGGCGTAGTCCACGCCGGATCCGCCGGGTCCGCCCGGGTTGAGCACCAGCGACCCGATACGGTCGCCGGTGGCGGGCAGCCGGATGACGCTGATCTGGATCCGCTCACCGCCCGGGTCAGCGTGGTCGAGCGGCACCGCGAGCTTCGCGCACTGGAACCCGTCACCGCAGCCGGACCAGGCCAGGCCGCCGCTCCCGGGCCCCGGCCGCTCCTCCCGGGTGCAGCCGGTGGCCAGCAGCGCGACCGCGGCGAGAACGGCCAGGGCACGGGACCACATGGGTGGCGATCTTACGCCCGACATCGCCGCCGTCGCGCTGCGCCCGGGCCTCCCCTTCCCTCTTGCCTGAGGTCCGTGTGCGTACCGAGCACGGCCATGGTGTGGTCACAATTCCTGAGCGGGCGTGCCCGGTTCCGGGCTGTACATCTTCTCGTGCTGCTGGCGGGGGGAGCAGACCGAGGCCGACGGGCAGGCGCAGCGGCGGCCCCCGTCGTCGAGGCGGACCGTCACCGTGTCGGACGGGACGTTGTGCCCCACCACGCTTCCCTCGCCCTGCGGAGTGCTGACCCGGCTGCCGACCCGGGGCATCCGCTGCCGGGTCTCCATGTACAGCGGGTGCTCGTACTTCAGGCAGCACATGAGCCGCCCGCACGCCCCCGCGATGCGCAGCGGGTTGACCGGGAGGTCCTGGTCCTTGGCCATGCGCACCGACACCGGCTCGAAGTCCTTGAGGAACGTGGCACAGCACAGGTCGCGACCGCAGGGGCCGATCCCGCCCTGCAGACGCGCCTCGTCGCGCGGGCCGATCTGCCGCAGCTCCACCCTGGCCCGCAGGTTGCGGGCCAGGTCGCGGACGAGCGCGCGGAAGTCGACCCGGTGCGGGGCCGAGAAGTAGACCGTGAAGACGTTGTCCTCGTCGAGGTAGTCGACGCCCACGACCTTCATCGGCAGCGCGTGCCGCTTGATCAGCCGTTTGGCCACGCTGCGCGTCTCGGCCCGGCGGCGTTTGTTGGTCTCGTCGCGGGTGAGCTGCTCCTCCCCCGCGATGCCCGCGCACACCGGCAATCCGTCGATGTCCTCGCTCACGTACTGCGGCGCCCACACGCACTCGGCCACCTCGGGGCCCGCGTCGGTGGGCACCAGCACCTTGTCGCCCACCTTGGGCGTGTGCCCACCCGGATCGAGGTAGTAGAGCCTCCCGTAGCGTGTGAAGCTCACGGCCATGATCATGCCCATGGGCTGCGGCTCGCCTCCTGTCGGCCTCGGGGGTCTTACGGCCTTCGGTTGCCACACTACGTGCGCGAGCCCGCTCATGGTGAGGGGTGTCAGCCGCCGGCGTAGCTGCAGGTGTCCTTGAGAGTGGTGATCCCATAGTCCCTTGCTAGCGTGACCCGGAGGACCTGACACCTGCCGTCCATCGTTTGGGAGACACCCGGCTGACGTGCCAGGGCGGCTGCCACCTTTGTGGAATCGGCGTCCGGTTTGAGGTAGACACGGAACGACTGGGGCATGTCCTCCACCTTGGTGGCGTCCAGAAGAGTCTTGTTGTCGGCATAGGCGCGCTTGAACTCTTGATAGGCCTCCACCTGGGATTCGAAACGAACCTCCCGCACCCTGGGCATCGCCATGATCGTCCGGTTGAGCTTCGTGATGTCCTCGATGCTGATTCCGGAGGTGTCGCTGCGTGCCTCGTACCTCTTGCACGGAGGAGTGTCGGAGAACGGCTCACAGAGGAACACTGTGACGTCGGGCGTCTGCTTGAGGGAGTCCTCCGAAAGGCCCCCGATCATGTGCAGGTCGGAGACCAGCGCCACGCCTGGCAGCCCCTTCGCTGCCGCATACACCGGCTGCGGCTGCGCTCCTGGCCGCAACACGACGCGGTAGGACTCGGCCACCTGCTCCGCCTTCACCGCTTCCAGAATCTTCCGCTGACCTGTGTACGCCTTACGAAAGCGTTCGTATGCACTCTTACGGTCCTCGAAGGAGACCCGCGCGACGCCGGGGACCCTGCGCAACGACGTCGCCAGGTCGGCCTTCTGCTGCCCGGTGGCGGCGCCTCCCTGGCAGGGGTCTCCCTTCACCCCGCACAGGAACACCGACACGACACGTTCAGGAGCCTTCGGGGCCGCCGCCACGCTCGCCCGCTGCTGGTCGCCGCCCGAGGCCGTGAACCCCGCGACGGTCGCCGCCCCCGCGACCACGACCGCCGCCGCGGCGGCCAGCCGCACGTCCACCCGGAACCGGCGCCGATCCGGCACCACCAGCGGCCGCAGCGCGCCGGTGTCGACCTTGGCCCCCGCCTCGGTGAGTGCCTCGCGCAGGCGGTCTTCCACAGGGCTGTTCATGATGCCTCCTCAAGAGCTCGGCCGAGAGCCGCCAGCCCTCGCGCGATCGTGGACCTCGCCGTACCGCCGCTGATCCCCATGGTTTCGGCGATCTCCTGGTCGGTGAGGTCCAGGTAGTAGCGCAATGTCAGCGCCTCGCGCTGCCTCGGCGGCAGCGCGGTCAGGGCCACCAGCACCTGGCGGCGCTCCTCGCCGACCAGGGCGGCGCTCTCCGCCGACCAGACCGGCGGTTCGTACGGCACGGCACGCCGGAACACCGTGGCGCGTCTGCGCAGCACCGACCGGCACCCGTTGAGCACCGCCGATCTGATGTAGACCAGCGCCTTGTCGGGGTCGCGCAGCCGGGATCGCCCCGCGTGGGTGCGGGCGAAGGCGTCCTGGACGACGTCTTCGGCGGTCGCCTGGTCACCGACCATGATCAGCGCCAGCCGTACGAGGCCCACGTGATGCTCGGCGAAGATCGCCGCGACATCGACGCGGTCCCGGGTCCGGGCCTCCCGTTGGGAGAGCAGTTCGACTTCCACATCACAGAGACGCATGGGGGGCTCGTTTGCTGCTCGGGCCTCCGATCCTGTTGCCGCTCACGGTGATGGGGCTACAGGCGATTTCTTGAGGGGTGATTTTCGCGCGGGGCTATCCCTCGTACGGGGCGCTGAGGGCGATCTTCACGTGGGCGCGAGGGGCATCGAACACCGAAGAAGACGGCCGGCTATGCGCTCGTCACGGCGCGCAGCCCGTGAGCCTTCACGACCGGCCGTGACAGACGGCCACCCACGACGGCGGGTGGGGCAACGTGGCCGTGCCGTAAAAGCCTCGGGGCGATGCGGCGTTCCGTTGCCCCACCACGTGCGCGGGCCCGCTCGTGGTGATGAGACGAGGCGTTCAGCCGCAGATGCCTTCTCGCTCGATCCCGTGGTCCGTCGAGAGTCTGGTGCCGGCGGCGAAGCACCTCATGTCCATCGCCTGGGCAACACCCGGCCGCTTCTCCAGAGTGGCGGCCACCTTGGAGGAGTCGGTATCGGATTCGAGCTGGATCCGGAACGACTCAGGCATGTCACTCGCGCTCGTGACGGCCAGAAGAGCCTTGTTGTCGGCGAATTCCTTCCGGAAACTGGCGTATGCCTCGGCTTGGTCCTCGAAGTCGACCTTCTTGACCTCGGGCATCGCCTTGATCTCACGCCCGAGCTTCTTCCTGTCATCGGCGGTGACGCCCTTGCCGCGCTTCAAGGTCTTGCTTCTCTCGTATTTCTTGCACGAGGGCTCCGGGGACGAGGCGCCGCAGAGGAACACCGTGACGTCGTCCGCCCCCTTGAAGCGGGCCGGGTTGTAGCCGTCCGTCATGGTCCGATCGGAAACCAGAGCCACGCGCGGCATCCTCTTCGCCGCTGCCACCACCCTCTCCAGTTTTGTACCCGGGAGCACCGTTACCTGGTAGGACTCCGGTACGTCCGCCGCCCGCACCTTGGAGACGATGTCCGACTGGCCGGCGAACGCCGTGCGGAAGCGCTTAAAGGCGGTTCTGCGGTCCTCGAAGGTCACCTTGGCGACTCCGGGCACCTCGCGCAAGGACGCGGCCAGAGCCTTCTTCTGCTCCTCGGTGGCGGCCCGCCGATGACAGAGCTCGTGGTCCTTCTCCCGTCCCGTGCAGAGAAACACCAACACATCGGCCCGTACGGGAACCCGTGTCCGAGCAGTCGCCACAGCCGCTCTTTCGTCGGCGTGGGACGCCGTGACGTTCCACACGGTCCCCGCCTCGGCGACCACGACCGCCGCCGCGACCACTGCCAGCCTCATGCCCATACGCATCCACCGGCCGTCCGGCACCACGAGCCGCCTCAGCGCACCGGCCTCCGACTCGGCTCCACCTTCCAGGAACGCCTCGCGCAGGCGGTCTTCCACAGGGCTGTTCACCACGCCTCCTCAAGAGTTCGGCCGAGAGCCGCCACCCGTCCCGCGATCGTGAGCCTCGCTGTGCCGGCAGAACCGCCGGCTAGAGCCCACGTGGACGCCAACCGAAGAAGACGGCCGGCTACGCGCTCGTCACGGCGCGCAGCCCGTGAGCCTTCACGACCGGCCGTGACAGACGGCCACCCACGACGGCGGGTGGGGCAACTTGGCCTTGCCGTAGAAGATAGTGATCTTACGCTGCGCGGAGGGACAGCATCATCGCCTCGATGGCGATCTGCGGGTTGACGGCGGCCTCCAGCCGCTCCCGGCAGCGCATGATCGCGTCGATGCGCCGCAGCGTCTCCTCCGGTGTCGACTCCCGCGCGGTGCGGTCCAGGTCGAAGCGGATGTCGTCGTTGGCCAGCTCCACCGCCGCCCCGAACTGCATGGCCAGCACGTCACGGTAGAACGACACCAGCTCCAGCAGCGCGGCGTCCAGCGAGTCGCGTTTGATGCGCGTGGCCCGCGACTTCTGCCGGTCCTCCAGCTCCTTCAGCGCGCCAGCGCCGCCCCGCACCAGCCCCCGGTTGAGCCCCTTGCCCGTGGACCCCTCGCCGTACAGGCGCCGCAGGTCGGTCGTCTCCGCCTCGTTGAGCGTCGCCGTGGCCGCCGCGGCCTCCTCCTCCGCGGTCTTGACCAGGCGCTCGGCGGCCGACACGCACTCCCCCACGCCCGTGAGCGACCGGGGGATGCCGAGCACGGCCTCGCGCCGCCTGCGGACGTTCTCGTCCAGGGCGAGGGCGCGGGCCCGGCTGATGTGACCCTGGGCGGCGCGGGCGGCGAACCGGGCCGTCTCCCACGGCACGCTGTCGCGCGTCGCCAGCACGTGCGCGACCGCCTCGGTGCCGGGAGTCGTCAGCGTGACCAGGCGGCAGCGCGACCGGATGGTGATCATCATGTCGTCGGGGGCCGGGGCGCACAGCAGCCACACCGTACGCGGCGGCGGCTCCTCGATGGCCTTGAGCAGGGCGTTCGCGGCGGACTCGGTGGCCCGGTCGGCGTCGTCGAACAGGATCACCCGCCACCTGCCCTGCGTGGGCGCGCCGGCGGCCCGCAGGATCAGCTCCCGCGTCTGCTTCACGCTGTAGGACAACCCGGCGGGGCGCACGGACTCCAGGTCGGGGTGGGAGCCGATCAGCACCTGGTGGCACTGGTCGCAGTGGCCGCAGCCGCCGTCGGGGCACAGCAGCGCCGCCGCGAACGCGCGCGCCGCGTCCTCCCTGCCCGCGCCGGGCGGGCCGGTGAACAGCCACGCGTGCGTCATGCCCGCGCCCCGCCCGCCGCCGACCGCCTCGCCCGCCGCCGCGGCGGCCCGCGAGAGCACGGCCACGGCCTGGTCCTGCCCGACGAGGTCGGCGAAGACGCCGGTGGAAACTGTCACGGACAAAGGCTAGTCGCGGATGGCCGGCATCGTGCCCGTCACGTCCTCGGCCTCATGGGGCACCGGGTCGGGCAGGATCTCGTGGACCCGATCCTGGATGGCGCGGGTGATCTGCTCGGGCGGAAGCGTGCCGTCCACCACGAAGTAGCGCCCGGGGTCGGCGGCGGCCAGCGCCCGGAACTCCTTGCGGACCCGCTCGTGGAAGTCCAGCGGCTCGGACTCGATGCGGTCGGCCGCGCCGCCCAGCCGGGTCAGCCCGACGGAGGGCGGCGTGTCGATGAGCACGGTCAGGTGCGGCACCAGCGCGCCGGTGGCCCAGGCGTTGACCTTGGCCACGTCCTGCGGGTCGAGCGAGCGGCCGGCGCCCTGGTAGGCCAGCGACGAGTCGACGTAGCGGTCGCAGACCACGATCGCGCCCCGCTGCAGGGCCGGCCGGATGACCTTCTCGACGTGCTCGGCCCGGTCCGCCGCGTACAACAGCGCCTCGGCGCGCGGCGACAGGCCACGCTCGGCCGCGTCGAGCAGGATCGCCCGCAGCCGCATGCCGACCTTGGTGGAGCCCGGCTCGCGCGTCTGCAC
>NZ_JBEXDT010000058.1:0-59927 GCF_040605905.1 Nonomuraea sp. NPDC005501
CCCAGCAAGCCGCCTTCGCCACCGGTGTTCCTCCTGATATCTGCGCATTTCACCGCTACACCAGGAATTCCACTTGCCCCTACCTACCTCTAGCCGGCCCGTATCCACCGCAGACCCGCAGTTAAGCTGCGGGCTTTCACGGCAGACGCGACCAGCCACCTACGAGCTCTTTACGCCCAATAATTCCGGACAACGCTTGCGCCCTACGTATTACCGCGGCTGCTGGCACGTAGTTAGCCGGCGCTTCTTCTGCAGGTACACGTCAACTTCGTCCCTGCTGAAAGAGGTTTACAACCCGAAGGCCGTCATCCCCCACGCGGCGTCGCTGCGTCAGGCTTTCGCCCATTGCGCAATATTCCCCACTGCTGCCTCCCGTAGGAGTCTGGGCCGTGTCTCAGTCCCAGTGTGGCCGGTCGCCCTCTCAGGCCGGCTACCCGTCGTCGCCTTGGTAGGCCACTACCCCACCAACAAGCTGATAGGCCGCGAGCCCATCCCCAACCGAAAAACTTTCCACCACCACCAGATGCCTGGGGCGGTCGTATCCGGTATTAGACCCAGTTTCCCGGGCTTATCCCAGAGTCAGGGGCAGGTTGCTCACGTGTTACTCACCCGTTCGCCGCTCGAGTACCCCGAAGGGCCTTTCCGCTCGAC
The DNA here is from genome assembly GCF_040605905.1 of Nonomuraea sp. NPDC005501. NCBI lineage: Bacteria > Bacillati > Actinomycetota > Actinomycetes > Streptosporangiales > Streptosporangiaceae > Nonomuraea > Nonomuraea sp. NPDC005501. Next base: position 652 of record NZ_JBEXDT010000058.1, read on the forward strand.
TTGCATGTGTTAAGCACGCCGCCAGCGTTCGTCCTGAGCCAGGATCAAACTCTCCAAAAAAGGTCTGAACCTAACTGAAAAAAGGAATCCGTCACCGAAATGACGGGGTTGTGCATCATGCACTGGCTTTTAACACACTGTTGAGTTCTCAAGAAACGGACGCGTACTCCCCGGAACTGCGAGAGGCGCTTTTCGCTTCGGTCTTTCGTTGTGTCTTTATTCTTTCAGCGACCCGATTTACTGTCAAATTCGGCGCTTCCGGAATTCCGACTTACCCCGTCTCCGGGGCAACCCCTCTAACTTACCAGCCCGCAGCCATGCTCCGAACCGACTCGCCAGAGGGAGGTTGTCGACGACCAACGACACAGCCCATGCCGAATCCACTGGAGTGGAGGAGGATGGTTGTGCCGCACCGCGTCGGCTTCACAAGATTAGCAGCGCGTCCGACTGCTTGAGCCGTCTTCGCCGAGTCTCGCGGCCACAGACGGATTACGGCCGAACATAGACTCCCCACGTGAGCAGCCAAACCCAAGCGAGCAGCCAGGCCCCCGGCGGCGCGTCGACGCCCCCGGTGGCGAAGAAGGTCCCGACGGAGCGCACCCACCACGGTGACACCGTGATCGACGAGTTCGCCTGGCTCGCCGACAAGGACGACCCGGACACGGTCGCCTATCTGGAGGCGGAGAACGCCTATCTCAAGGAGCAGACCGCCCATTCGGAGGGTCTCCAGGAGCAGGTGTTCCAGGAGATCAAGGGGCGCGTGCAGGAGACGGACCTGTCGGTGCCGAGCCGCAAGGGCGGCTGGTGGTACTTCACCCGCACCGAGGAGGGCAAGCAGTACGCCGTGTCGTGCCGGGTGCCGGCGAACGGCGAGACCCCGCCGGAGATCACTACCGGTGAGCGGCTCGACGGGGAGGAGGTCATCCTCGACGGCAACGAGCTGGCGGGCGACAGCGCCTTCTTCTCGGTCGGCGTGAGCGCCATCTCCCCCGACGGGACGATGCTGGCCTACTCCACCGACTACAAGGGCGCCGAGCGCTTCACGCTGAAGTTCAGGAACCTCACGACCGGCGAGACGCTGGACGACGAGATCGAGGACATCTTCTACGGCGGCGCGTGGTCGGCCGACGGCTCGACGTTCTTCTACACGCGCGTGGACGACGCGTGGCGGCCGTACCAGGTCTACCGCCACACGCTCGGCACGCGTGACGACGTGCTCGTCTACGAGGAGTCCGACGAGCGGTACTGGGTCGGCGTCTCGCTGACGCGCAGCGAGAAGTACCTCGTGCTGGGCGCCGGCAGCAAGATCACCAGCGAGGTGCGCATCCTGGACGCCGCCGACCCGACCGGCGAGTTCCGGGTCGTGCGTCCCCGGACGGTCGGCGTGGAGTACGGCGTCGAGCACGCGGGCGACTTCTTCTACGTGCTGCACAACGAGAACGCCGAGAACTTCGAGCTGGCCACGGCCCCGCTCGACGACCCGGGCGCGTGGACGCCGCTGATCGCGCACCGCGAGGACACGCGGCTGCTGGAGATCGACGCGTTCGCGGGCCACGCCGTCGTCCACTTCCGGCGCGACGGCCTCACGGGCATCCGGGTCCTCCCGTACACGGAGGACGGCGGGGCCGCGGAGGGCGGCTGGCGCGAGCGGGCCGAGGCCGCCGCCGGCACCGCGGCGTACGAGATCGAGTTCCCCGAGCCGCTGTACGACGTGAGCCCCGCCGGCAACCCCGAGTTCGTCACCGCGCGGCTGCGGCTCGGCTACACCAGCATGGTCACCCCGTCGAGCGTCTACGACTACGACCTGGCGACCCGCGAGCTGATCCTGCTGAAGCGGCGGGCGGTGCTGGGCGGCTACGACCCGGACGACTACGAGCAGTTCCGCGAGTGGGCGACGGCCGAGGACGGCACGCGGGTGCCGATCTCCCTGGTCAAGCGGAAGGACACCGCCACTCCGGCGCCGACCGTCCTGTACGGCTACGGCAGCTACGAGACCTCGATCGACCCGGGCTTCTCGGTGCCGCGGCTGTCGCTGCTGGACCGGGGCTTCGTGTTCGCGGTCGCCCACGTGCGCGGCGGCGGGGAGCTGGGCCGGCGCTGGTACGAGGAGGGCAAGCTCACCAGGAAGCGCAACACGTTCACCGACTTCGTGGCCGCGGCGCGGCACCTGAAGCAGGCGGGCGTGAGCGAGCGGGTGGTGGCGCGCGGCGGCTCGGCGGGCGGCCTGCTCATGGGCGCGGCCGTCAACCTGGCGCCGGAGGAGTTCGCGGGCGTCGTGGCCGAGGTGCCGTTCGTCGACGCGCTCAACACGATCCTCGACCCGTCGCTGCCGTTGACCGTGATCGAGTGGGACGAGTGGGGCGACCCGCTGCACAATCCCGACGTCTACGCGTACATGAAGAGCTACACGCCGTACGAGAACGTCGACGGCCGGTCGTACCCGCCGATCCTGGCGATCACCAGCCTGAACGACACGCGTGTGCTCTACCACGAGCCGGCCAAGTGGATCGCCCGGCTGCGGGCCACCGCGGACGGCGGGCCGTTCCTGCTGAAGACCGAGATGGGCGCGGGTCACGGCGGCCGGAGCGGGCGTTACGACGCCTGGCGGGAGGAGGCGTTCGCGCTGTCCTGGATCATCGGGACGGGCACGGGGACGGGCACCGACGGGAGTGCGGCGTGACGTACACGGCGGACGAGGGCCGCTACGAGCGGCAGCCGTACAACCGCAGCGGCCGGAGCGGGCTGCGGCTTCCGGCCGTCTCGCTGGGGCTGTGGCACAACTTCGGCGACGACCGGCCGGTCGCGACGTCGCGGGAGATCCTGCGCCGCGCGTTCGACCTCGGGGTGACGCACTTCGATCTGGCCAACAACTACGGCGTGCCGTACGGCTCGGCGGAGCGGAACTTCGGCCGGATCTTCCGCGAGGACTTCGCCCCGTACCGGGACGAGCTGGTCATCTCCACGAAGGCGGGCTACGACATGTGGCCCGGCCCGTACGGCGAGTGGGGCTCGCGCAAGTACCTGCTGGCCAGCCTCGACCAGTCGCTGGAGCGGATGGGGCTGGAGTACGTCGACGTCTTCTACAGCCACCGTCCCGACCCGGACACGCCGCTGGAGGAGACGATGGGCGCGCTGGACCGGGCGGTGCGCTCGGGCAAGGCGCTGTACGCGGGCGTGTCCAACTACTCGGCGGAGCAGACGGCCCAGGCGGCCCGGATCATGCGGGAGCTGGGGACGCCGCTGCTCATCCACCAGCCGTCGTACTCCATGATCAACCGGTGGATCGAGGGTGGCCTGCTGGACACGCTGGAGGAGGCGGGCATGGGCTGCATCGTCTACTCCCCGCTGGCGCAGGGGTTGCTGACCGACCGTTACCTGGAGGGCGTGCCGGCCGGGTCGCGGGCGGCGACGAGCAGGTTCCTGAGCGCCGAGCAGATCGACCGTGAGCTGGCCGGCGAGCTGAACGAGATCGCGCGGGGCCGCGGTCAGTCACTGGCGCAGATGGCGCTGCTGTGGACGCTGCGCGATCCGCGGGTGACGAGCGTGCTGATCGGCGCGAGCAGCGTGCGGCAGCTCCAGGACAACGTGGCCTGCCTGCAGGGACCGCCCTTCACCGAGGACGAGCTGCGGGAGATCGACCGGATCACAGGGCCTCGTGCCGCTGGAGGTGCGTGAAGGACGCCCAGCCGGGCAGCACCGGCAGCCAGAACGTGAGCAGCCGGTACAGCAGCACGGCCGAGGTGGCCAGCTCGGCGGGCAGCCCGGCGACGGTCAGGCCCAGCGTGAGCGAGGCCTCGACCGCGCCGAGCCCGCCGGGGGTGGGCGCGGCCGAGCCGATGGCGTTGGCCGTGAGGTAGACGACGGCGACGGTGGTGAAGCTGATGGAGCCGCCGAACGCCTCCACGCACGCGTCGAGGCAGGCCACGAACGCCAGGGTGATCATGAGGGTGCCGAAGGTGGCCTCGATCATCTTGGCCGGCGACTGGAGCACGTCCAGCAGCCGCGGCAGCACGTTGGAGAACAGCCGCCGCATGCGTCCGGTGACGAGCCGGCGCAGCGGCGGCACGCCGAGGAGCACCACGACGAGCACGGCCACCGCGAGCATCGCCACGACCAGCCCGCGCGAGGGGGTGAAGGACGTGGCGGTGCTCGACCCGGTGATGTAGGCGAACAGCAGCAGCAGCGCGATGTGGAAGATCATCATGACGAGCTGCGACGCGCCCACGCTGGCCATCGCCGAGGCGGGTGAGATCCCGCGTTTCTGCAGGTAGCGGGTGTTGATGGCGACGCCGCCGACGGCGGCGGGCGCGACGAGCTTGACGAACGACGCCGCGAACTGCACGAGCACGGTACGCCAGAGGGGCAGCGGCTCGGGTACGAACCCGCGCAGCATGAGCGCGGCGGCCACGAAGCTGACGAACGAGGCGACCAGCGCGAGCCCGGACCACGCCCAGTCGGCCGTGGTGACGACCTGGGCGAGGTTGACCCGGCTGAGCTGCGACAGCAGGAAGTAGGCGGCCAGGGTGCTGGCGATGATGGTGACGAGCGTGCGCGGCCGGAAGCGCTCCAGCCGGATCTCCTCGGCCTTGCCCTGCGGCTTGAGCGCGACGATCTGCTCGCGCAGGTTGCCGAGCAGGGCCTTGTCCCTGGCCAGGGCCGCGCGGGTCTCGCGGGTGAGCGCGATGCGCTGCAGGAGCGGCAGGGCGGCGGCGAGCGCGTCGGGCCCCATGACGGCGGCCGCGGCGCGGACGGAGCGCTCGGGGCCGACCCGCAGGGCGAGGTAGGTGAGGAGCTGGGCGACGTCGAGCCGGAGCAGCAGGTCGCCGGCGGCGATCTCGCCGCTGCGGGCGTCCGTCAGCACGACGCGGCCGGCCTGGTCGAGGTGGATGCCCTCGCCGGTGAGCCGCCGGTGGGCGAGGCGCTGGATCTGGAGCAGCTCGATCTGCTCCCAGATCTGGGCGAGCACGTTGTCGTCGATCTCGGCGTCCGGCACCTCGTCCAGGGGCCGGGTGTCGAGGTGCTCGTAGGCGAGCAGTGCGGCCTCGGTGCCGATCTCGCTGGTGCCGAGCAGGCGGGGCGTGCTCGCGCCGGCCGCCTGCGCGGCGTACGCCATGAGCGCCTCGCGCTCCAGCTCGGCGCGGAGCGAGCGGATCGCGCGGCGGCGGGTCTCGGAGTTGAGCCGGATGCGCCGCCACAGCCTGTACGGCAGGCCGGCCACCTGGCGGTCGCGGTCGAGGACGGTGACGTCGAGGCTGCTGCCGTCCTTGAGTCCGATGGCGTAGCGGCGGCTGCCCTGGTGGTCGTCGTCGATGCGGCGGGCGGAGACGGGCGTGAAGGACAGCTTGCGCAGGGCGGCGACGACGGCGTTGCCAGGGGGCCGGGTGTTGGGGCTGCCGACGCCGTACAGGGTGCCGTAGCCGACCGCCATGCCTAGCAGGACGGTGATGATGCCGCCGACGAGCGTGATCTGGTAGCCGGTGAAGAAGGCGAGGGCGTACAGCCCGATGACGGTCCACATGAGGGCCCGCCAGGTGGGGCGGCGGGAGATGCGGACGGCCGTGGAGTAGGCGATGACCGACGTGAGCAGCGTGTTGAGCGGCTCGATGTCGCGGTTGCCGGTCAGCAGGAGGCGCAGGTCGGTGGGGGCGGCGGTGACGATCCAGCCGCCGAGCAGGAAGGCGATGACCATGCCGAGGATGGCGGCGACCAGGCCCTCGGCGACGCGCAGGCCGTCGCGGTGGAAGACGCGCTCGACGGCGAAGGCGACGGGCACGACGAGCAGCGCGGCGCCGCCCAGGAACGTCGCGACGCGGCTCAGCAGCTCGGGCAGGCGGGTGGCGCCCTCGGTGACGTCCTTCTCCAGCCCGTTCAGGGTCTGCTTGGCGACGAGCGCGATGACGATCACGCCGACGATGGCGACCAGCGTGGCGAGGAAGCGGAGCAGGTCGGAGGGGCGGCGCAGGCGCTGGGGCAGCAGCGGCTCGACCACGTACACGTCGTGGTCCGGGCGCGCTTCAGCCGCGGCCGGCCCCCCTTCCGAGAGGTCCCCCGTGTCTTCACGTTCCCTGATGTCGGCCACCGACAGCGATTCTGCACCTTCCCGACCGGACCGTACGATCTTTGGCCGCTAGTGTCCCCAATCGTCACCTCGGTTACCGCACCAGGGGTGACGCTCGACGAGCCCTTCCCTTCGATTTCTACCGCTGTCCGAGCCGTGCCGCGTGACGTGGGGTCTCCGGCCGCCCCGTGCCACGCTCGTTCACCCGTCATAAGCTGGAGCGCATGTCGGGTGAAATGCGAGTTTTGGGGGCTTGTCCGCTGGACTGCCCTGACGGCTGCTCGTGGGTGGTCACCGTCGAGGACGGCCAGGCCGTGAAGCTGCGCGGCAACCCGGACCATCCTTACACCCGGGGCGCGCTGTGCGTGAAGGTCAACCGCTACCTGGAGCACACCCGGGCCGACGACCGCATCCTGTACCCGCTGCGCCGCATCGGCCCCAAGGGCTCCGGCCGGTTCGAACGGATCACGTGGGACGAGGCGCTGGGGGAGATCTCGACCCGGCTGCGCGGGATCGTCGAGGAGCACGGGGGCGAGGCGATCTGGCCGTACGCGGGCACCGGCTCGCTCGGTTACCTCCAGGGGTGCGAGGGCGTGGCCGGCCGCCGGTTCTGGAACGTGCTGGGCGCCTCCAAGCACTGGCTGAACATCTGCTCCAGCGCCGGCAACTCCGGGCTCACCCTGGCCAACGGCACCCCCGGCGGCATGGACACCGAGGACTTCGCACTCTCGCGGCTGATCCTGCTGTGGGGGACGAACACGCTGACCAGCGGCCATCACCTGTGGAAGTTCGTGCAGGAGGCCCGGGCGAACGGCGCGTACGTGGTGGCGATCGACCCGATCCGCACCAGGACCGCGGACCAGGCGGACCGGCACCTGGCGATCAGGCCCGGCACGGACGCGGCGCTCGCCCTCGGGCTGCTCAACGTGGTGCTCGCCGAGGGCGCGCAGGACGATGACTACCTGGCACGGCACACCGCGGGCTGGGAGGCGTTCCGCGAGGAGATCCTGGCCTACCCGGTCGAGCGGGTGGCCGAGATCACCGGCATCCCGGCCGAGGACATCCACAGCCTGGGGACGCGGCTCGCGCGCACCCGGCCGACCGCCATCCGCGCCACGATGGGCATCCAGCGGCACGAGGGCGGCGGCACGGCGATGCGCACGATCGCCGCGATCCCCGCCGTCACCGGTGACTGGCGGCACCCGGGCGGGGGCGTGGCCTACTCCACCAGCGGCCACGTCCACCTGAACATCGACACCCGCGACGACCTTCTCGCCAAGCCGGTCCGCACCCTGACGATGACGCGCCTGGCCTCGGAGCTGGACTCGGTCAAGTGCCTGTGGGTGTACGGCGCGAACCCGCTCGGCTCCACCTCCGACACCGGCGCGATCAGGCGCGGGCTGGCCCGGGAGGACCTGTTCACGGTCGTCATGGAGCACTTCCCGACCGACACGGTCGACCACGCCGACATCGTGCTGCCCGCGACGATGCAGACCGAGCACGCCGACCTGCACGCCGGCTACGGCCACATGTACCTCCACTGGAACGAGCCCGCGGTGGAGGCGCCCGGCGAATGCCTGTCCACCACGGAGACGTTCCGCCGCCTGGCCCGGCACATGGGCCTGACCGAGCCGTCCCTGTACGACTCGGACCTGGAGCTGGCCGAGCAGCTCCTCGCCAGTGGCCATCCGTCGCTGGAGGGCGTCACGCTGGACCGGCTGCGCAAGGAGGGCTGGGTGCGGATGAACTATCCCAAGCCGTTCACTCCGTTCGCCGAGGGCTTCCCGACGTCGTCCGGTCGGATGCGCTTCCCGTCGCGGGGCAAGGCGTACGTGCCGTCGAGGTCGGCGCGGGAGGCGGGGAGCGGGCCGTACCCGTTGACCCTGATCACGCCGGCGGCGCACACGTTCCTCAACACGACGTTCGCCAACAACCCCGAGCTGCGGCGCCGCGCCAAGGATCCGGTGGTGCTGGTCAACCCGGCCGACGCGGCCGAGCGGGGGCTCGAGAGCGGGCGGCGGGCGCGGGTGCACAACGCGGGCGGCGAGTTCCTGGCCGAGGTGGAGGTGAGCGACCGGGTGGCGCGCGGCGTGGTCGCCTCGCCCAAGGGGCACTGGCCGAAGCACGTGCCGGGCGGCGCCAACCCGAACGCGGTCGTACGGGAGGCCGACGCGGACCTCGGCCGGGGCGCGGTCTACCACGACAACCTGGTCGAGGTCAGCCCTTGCTGACCTGCCCGTTCCTGATCGTCAACTGTGCCGGTCCATGAACGTGAGGATGCGGTCGAGGACCTGAGGGCCGTAGGCGGCGCCGAACATCGCGGAGGCGTGGGCGCTCTCGCCCTTGACCAGGAGCAGCTCGTTGGCGGCCGCCTTGGTGGCGGCGTCGTGGGCGGCCCGGAGGTCGGCGGCGCCGCCGTAGCCGTCGTTCTCGGTGCCGATCTGGAGCAGCGGCGCGGTGATCGCGGCGGCGTCGGCGGGGTCGATCGAGCCTGACAGGGCGACGACCCCGGCCGCCTTGCCGCGCATCCTGGCCGCCGCGAGGGGGGCGGTGGTGGCGCCGATCGAGCCGCCCACGAAGAACAGGCGCTTGACGCCCTTCTCCTTGGCCAGCCGCTTGCCCATGGCCACCGCGACGTCCTCCGGCGGGACCCTGCTGTCCCTGGCGTACAGCAGCACGCGGTAGCCGGCCCCCACGAGGCGGTCGGAGAGCGGGCGCCAGGTGCAGACGCTGCCGTTGCGCTCGTACGTGATCACCACGCCAACCGATCCCTTGCCCGTGATGACGCCGGGCAGGTCGTCGCCGTGGGTGAAGATCCTGCCGTCCTTCTCGGTGAAGCAGCCGCTGACGTTCGGACCGGTGACGACGGGTGACGGCGTCACCGAAGGACTGGCCGGCGCCGACGTCACCGGCCTCGGAGATGCCGGAGACGGCGCCGCCGCGGTGTTGACCGTGCCCCCGCAGGCGGTCAGCAGCGCCACGAGCCCCGCCAGGCCGGCGCCTCCCCACCCGGTGTGCCGTGAGCCGATGATCGCGCGCATGCCCGTCCCCTCTCCTCAAACTATGTCAGAAGTGACATAGCCTGGCGGCAGAATATCCTTGGCGCACGATGACCTCAACGCTTGGTTTCGCGATCCTCGCCGTCCTGGCGCGGGGCGACCGCACGGGCTACGACATCGCCGCCGCCATGCGACGGCCCGTGTCGTACTTCTGGACGGCCGGGCACAGTCAGATCCACGCCGAGCTGCAGAAGCTGTCGGCCGGGGGGCTCGTCGCGTTCGAGACCCGGCACGGGCCCGGCCCGCAGGACAAGAAGGTCTACCGGCTGACGTCCGAGGGCGGGGACGCGCTGCGGGCGTGGATCACCGAGCCACCGCGCGAGCGGCCCGAACGCGACGAGCTGGTGCTCAAGACGTACGCCTCGTGGCTGGCCGACCCCGAGCTGGTCAGGCGGCTGTTCGCCGAGCAGTTGCGGGCGCACGAGGAGCGGCTGGCCGAGTACGAGCGCGAGGAGGAGCTGTTCGGGGCGCCTCCCGACCCGGGCGACCCCCGCTTCGGCAACTACGCGGCGCTGCGGTGCGGGCTCGGCTACGAGCGGCACCGCGCCGAATGGTGCCGGTGGATGGTGGATCAGCTCAGCGCGAGCTTGAAGCCCTCGTGGGAGGCGGTGAAGCCGAGCGAGCCGTAGAAGCGGTGCGCGTCGGCGCGGGACTTGTCGGAGGTGAGCTGCACCATCGCGCAGCCCCGGGCGCGCGCCCGGTCCACGGCCCAGCCGATCATCTTGCGGCCGAGGCCCTGGCCCCGGGTGGAGGCGGCGACCCTGACCGCCTCGATCTGGCAGCGCTCGGCGCCCAGCCTCGACAGGCCGGCCAGGTAGGTGAGCTGCATGGTGCCGACGACCTTGCCGTCGACCTCGGCCACGATCAGCTCGTCGTAGGGGTCGGTGTCGATGCGGGTGAACGCCTTCAGGTAGCGCTCGTCGTTCGGGTCGCCCTCGCGCCGCGCGCCGAGCGGGTCGTCGGCCAGCATGGCCACGATCGCGGGCACGTCCTCGGCCCTGGCCCGGCGGAACAGCAGCGACAGCGCGTACTGCGACTCCCCCACCTCCGGGTCGGACGGCAGCCTCATCGTCCGGCCTGTGGGGGTGAATCCCTTACGCAGGTAGAGGGCGCGGGCGGCCTCGTTCGCGTCCACGATCCACAGCCGCACCTCCTCGGCGCCCACCGCGCGGGCCCCGGCGACCACCTCGTCCACCAGCAGCGAGCCGACGCCGCGAGTGCGGGCCTCCGGCGCCACCCACAGGGACAGCAGATGGACCCCGCCCTCCTCCTGCCGGGCGCACACCAGCCCGAGGTCGGCCGTGCCGTCGGAGGCCACCAGCCACCGCGACTCGGGGGCGCTCAGCCGCTCCGCCCACGTCTCAGGCGGGAAATCGTTCTCCCTGGCGTACGTGGACGCGAACGCGCCGGGCGCGTCCAGCAGCGCTCTCAACCTGATCTCCCGCAGACGCTGCACGTCGTCCACGCCCAGCTGCACAAGTACGATGTCCGGCATAACCGGCATCATGCCAGTAACCGGCTTGACGGCTTCGCCGGTGTCACGGTTGGGTGATCGCATGATTGAGATCCATGCTGTGACCATCGACGCCGCCGACCCGTACGAGCTGGGGAGCTGGTGGAGCAAGGTCACCGGGCTTCCGCTCGGAGACGACGACAATCCGGGCGACCCCGAGATCATGCTTCGCACCAAGCAGGACCCGTTCCTGCTGTTCATCCGCGTCCCCGAGGGCAAGGCCGGCAAGAACCGCGTCCACCTCGACGTCAACGCCATCGAGGGCAGCCGGGACCAGGAGGTCGAGCGGCTGCTGGAGCTGGGCGCCACCATCTTCGAGGACCACCGCAGGCCCGACGGGACCGGATGGGTGACCATGCACGACCCCGAGGGCAACGAGTTCTGCGTCACCCGGAACCAGGCCGAGCGGGACGGCCTGCTGGGCTGACGTCCCACCGGCCTCACGAGGACGAACGCGCGCGGCCCTTCACGGTCATCGTCAGGATGCCCGCGATGACGTACACGAGCACGCCGTGCCAGACGGACTGGAAGGCCGAACCGAAGACGCCCTCGGAGTCGAGCACGAGCTGCACCGGGTAGTCGAGCACCGTGGCGATGCCGGCGGGCAGCAGCGCGAACTTCCACGGGTGGTTCAGCGCCCACTGGCGGGCCTGCCGGGTCACCCGGTCGCCGACGTCCGGCTTGGAGACCGCGCCGATCGCCGCGATCAGCGCGAACAGGTTGATGCCGAGCCCCAGCGCCCACACCAGGTTGGCGTCGCCGGGCAGCAGGACCCCGAGGCCGAAGCTGACACCGGCCACCACACCGCCGCCGACGGCCGCGGCCTTCCAGGGCGCGCCGCGCAGCGCGGCGCCGGACAGCGAGACTTCGTCGCGTCGAGTGATTTCGTTCATATGGCCAGGGTGCCTCGCGGGCCACCCTGGCCACATCGGGGATCGTCCCTGATAAGTCCCCGACCACCCGCGGGCCCGGCGGTCAGTCCCACCAGATCGTCACCCAGCGCTCGCGCGGCAGCGGCCACATGCCCATGGAGAGCGCGGTCTCGGCGACCTCCTCCGCGCGTGCCGGGTCGAGGCAGATCCGGCGGCAGGCGCCCGCCGCCAGCTCCTCCAGGCTGCTGAATCGTTCCAGCGGGGCCTCCCGCTCCTCCACCTGGACCCGGTACCCGAGCGCCGCGGCCAGCGCGACGCAGTCCTCGGCGACGGGGCGCACGGGACGGTTGACTCCGTGGAAGTGCTCCCAGAGCGGGGTTATCCAGCTCATGGGGTGGCGGTGGGCGAGCTCGAGCACCACGCGGCCGCTCGTACGGGCGTCCAGGGCGCGCAGGAAGCCGGCCAGGTCGGGCACGTTGTAGACCACGTGCGCGGCGACCGACGCGTCCGCCACCGGCACCTGGTCGGCCACGTCGGGCCAGCGTCCCTCGACCATCGTGTGCGCGACGCCCAGCTTGTCGGCGCGCAGCGCCAGCTCGGCCAGCATCGCGGCGGAGGTGTCGACCGCGTACAGCCGTCCGGCGCGCTCGTGCAGCGGCAGCGAGGCGGCGCCCGTGCCCGCGCCGACGTCCAGGAGCGTGCCTCCCTCCGGCAGGGCCTCCGCGAGCCGGGTCATGGTGGGACCGTCGTCCGGCTCGGCCAGCGCCCTGTCGGTACGCGCGGCGAAACGGGTCGGGGAGTGGCCCCACGGATCGGCGTGGGCCTTGGCCAGGATCTCGGGCGGGATGGCCCACGAATCAAGGCGCTCTCGCCAGCGCGCGGCGAGTTCTTCGGCGTCCATGGAGATGAGCATGCCACGCATATCCACTGTTACTCGCGGGTAGCATTCGGAGTAAGGTTACTAGCCGGTAGATAAAGACCTCGGGTCAAGGAGATCAGCACCCATGGGCCACTACAAGAGCAACCTGCGTGACCTCGAGTTCAACCTCTTCGAGGTGTTCGGGCGCGGCGAGATCCTGCGCACCGGCCCGTACGCGGACATGGACGAGGACGTCGCCCGCAGCATCCTCGACGAGGTCAACAGGCTGGCCACCGGGGTCCTTGCCGAGTCCTTCGAGGAGGGCGACCGCAACCCGCCGGTCTTCGACCCCGAGAACCGCACCGTGAGCGTCCCCGCCGGTTTCAAGAAGTCGTACCAGGCGCTGCTCGACGGAGGCTGGGCGAACCTGGACCTGCCCGAGAGCCTCGGCGGCCCCGGCATCCCCCGCAGCCTCGCCTGGGCCACGGCCGAGATGGTCCTCGGCGCCAACCCCGCCCTCTACATGTACGCCGCCGGCCCCAACTTCGCCTACACCCTGTGGAAGCTCGGCACCCCCGACCAGAAGCGCTTCGCCCAGCTCGCCATCGAGCGGAACTGGGGCGCCACCATGGTCCTCACCGAGCCCGACGCCGGCTCCGACGTCGGCGCCGGCCGCGCCAAAGCGGTCCAGCAGCCCGACGGCACCTGGCACATCGAGGGCGTCAAGCGCTTCATCACCAGCGCCGAGCACGACCTGACCGAGAACATCTTCCACCTCGTGCTGGCCCGCCCCGAGGGCCACGGCCCCGGCACCAAGGGCCTGTCCATGTTCCTGGTGCCCAAGTACCACGTGAACCTCGACAACGGCCGGCTGGGCGAGCGCAACGGCGTCTACGTCACCAACGTCGAGAAGAAGATGGGCCTGAAGGTCTCCACCACCTGCGAGCTCACCTTCGGCGACCGGCACCCGGCGATCGGCTGGCTGGTGGGCGACGTCCACGAGGGCATCAAGCAGATGTTCATGGTCATCGAGCACGCCCGCATGATGGTCGGCACCAAGGCCATCGCCACGCTCTCCACCGGCTACCTCAACGCCCTGGAGTACGCCAAGTCCCGCGCGCAGGGCGCCGACCTGACCCGGATGGCCGACAAGTCCGCCCCGCGCGTCACCATCACCCACCACCCCGACGTGCGCCGCGAGCTCATGCTGCAGAAGGCGTACGCCGAGGGCATGCGGGCGCTGGTCCTCTACACCGCGACGTTCCAGGACGCCATCCAGATCGACCCGGACGACCGGCACGCCCAGGCGATGAACGACCTGTTGCTGCCCCTGGTCAAGGGCGTCGGCTCCGAGCGCTCGTACGAGCTGCTGTCCCGCTCCCTGCAGACCCTCGGCGGCTCCGGCTACCTGCAGGACTACCCCATCGAGCAGTACATCCGCGACGCCAAGATCGACTCCCTCTACGAGGGCACGACCGCGATCCAGGGCCTCGACCTGTTCTTCCGCAAGATCCTGCGCAACCAGGGCGCCGCGATCGGCGCGCTGCTCACCGAGATCAACGCCTTCGCCGGCTCCGAGGCGGGCAACGGCCGGCTCAAGGAGGAGCGCGGGCTGCTCGCCGAGGCCGCCGCGGACGTCAAGGCCATGGGCGACACGATGGCCGGCTGGGCGCTCTCCTCGCTGGAGCAGCCGCAGGAGGTCTACAAGGTCGGCCTCAACACCACCCGGTTCCTGCTCTCGCTCGGCGACCTCGTGATCGGCTGGCTGCTGCTGCGCCAGGCCGAGGTGGCGCTGGCCCGCCTGGCGGACGGCGAGGACCCCTTCTACCAGGGCAAGGTGGCCGCGGCCTCGTTCTTCGCCAAGACCGTGCTGCCGCGCCTGGCGGCCGAGCGGCGCGTGCTCGACGGCACCGGCCAGGAGCTCATGGAGCTGCCGGAGGAGGCGTTCTAGCGACGCCCTCTCCCGCGCTCCCCGACGCCCGCTCCGGACTCCGGAGCGGGCGTCCCGCGTCCGGAGGTACGGTCGCCCCATGAGCGCCACCCCTCATGACCACCCCCTCCCGCCGCCGCGCGTCGAAGAGGTCTCCGACGGCGTGTACGCCTACGTCCAGCCGGACGGGAGCTGGTGGATCAACAACACCGGCTTCCTGGCCGGCCGGCGCGGCGTCATCGGGATCGACGCGTGCTCGACCGAGCGTCGCACGCGGGCCTACCGCGAGGCCGTCGCCAGGGTCACCGACCGGCCGGTCACGACCCTGGTCAACACCCACCACCACGGCGACCACACCTTCGGCAACTACCTGTTCCCCGAGGCCACGATCGTCGCCCACGAGCGGACCCGCGAGATGGTGCTGGCCGAGGGCATCCCCGCCTACCGCGCCGCCTGGTCGCCCGACGTCGAGTGGGGCGAGCTGGAGGCGGTGGCGCCGTTCCTGACCTACGCCGACGGGGTGACCCTCCACTCGGACGAGCTGCGCTGCGAGGTACGGCACATCGGCACCGCCGCGCACACCACCAACGACTCCTACGTGTGGATCCCGGAGCGCCGCCTGCTGTTCTCCGGCGACCTGCTCTTCAACGACGGCACGCCGTTCGTGCTGATGGGCTCGGTGGACGGCGCGCTGGAGGCGCTGGACCGGCTGGAGGAGCTGGGGGCGGAGACGATCGTCCCCGGCCACGGCGACGTGTGCGGCCCCGAGGTGATCGGGCGGGTGCGCGGCTACCTGCGCTTCGTCCGGGAGACCGCCGAGCGCGGCCGGGCGGCGGGGCTCACGCCGCTGGAGACCGCCCGCGAGACCGACCTCGGCGAGTGGGCGGAGCTGCTCGACGCCGAGCGGATCGTCGGCAACCTGCACCGCGCCTACGCCGAGCTGGACGGCCTGGCGAGGGGCACCGCCATCGACATCGTCGCGGCCGTCGGCGACATGATCACGTTCAACGGGGGGCGGCCACTCTCCTGCCTCGCCTGAGGGTGTGATCGCCGTTACCCGGGTATGACCGTGGGCGTACGCGCTGTTTGCCGCCGGAGGTCGTCATGGGTGTCGGGGTCAGCATCTTCATCCTCACGCTCGGCGCCATCCTGAAGTTCGCCATCGAGCCGGACGTGTTCGGTGACGCGGTCCACATGGACGTGATCGGCCTCATCTTCATGATCGTGGGCGGGATCGGGATCGTGCTCACCGTCGTGATGGCGCCCCGGCGCGGCCGTACCTCCGACGACCGGCTGATGCACCGCGAGAACCACCCGCCCGAGATCTGACGGAAGGGTCTGCCGGGAGCGGGCAATCACGGTTGTCCATGTTCCCCGGCAAGGGAGACCCTTGCATGACCGCATCGCTCGACGAAGCCGTCGCGGACCCCGAGAGGTTCGCCACCGTCTTCGACGCCCACTACGAGGAGATCCGCCGCTACGTCGGCCGCCGGCTCGACCTCGACATCGCGGAGGACCTGGCGGCCGAGACCTTCCTCGTCGCCTTCCGCCGCCGTCACAGCTTCGACGCGGCCAAGGGCGGCGTCAGGCCCTGGCTGTACGGCATCGCCACGAAGCTCATCGGCCGGCACCGGCGCGCCGAGGTGCGCCGCTACCGGGCGCTGGCCAGATCGGGGCCGCCGCCGGACGACGACGGCCACGACCAGCGGGTCGTGGACCGGATCTCCGCCGGGGTGACCGTGGGCAGACTGTCGGCCGCGCTGGCCGGCCTGTCGCGCGGCGAGCGCGACGTGGTGCTGCTCGTCGCGTACGGCGAGCTCACCTACGACGAGGTGGCCGCGGCGCTCGGCGTCGCCTACGGCACCGTCGCCTCCCGGCTCAGCCGGGCCAGGACCAAGCTGCGCGACGCCCTGGGGGTGGAGTTGTGATGAAGGAGTTCCAGCTCATCGACGACGTGATGCCGGACGTCCCGCCCGCCGGGCAGGCGGAGACGGCGGCGGTGCGGGCGCGGGTGCTGGGGGCGGCGGCGCCACGCCGCCGGCCGCCCGTCCGGGCGCGGGCGTCGCTCGCGGCGGCAGCGGTCACAGGGGTGCTCGTGGCCGGGTTCGTGGTGGTGCCTCGCCTGGCCGACGGCGGGACCGGCACGGCGTCTCCCCCCGCTACAGCCGCTGCCGTGGCGACGGCCTCCTCGCTGAGCGACGCCCTGAAGAAGGCGGCGGACCGGCTGGCCGCGCAGCCCGCGGGCACGGGACGGTGGTGGAGACGCGAAGCGCTTCACAGCCAGCGGGCGCGAGTCAAGGACAACCCCTCCTTCTACGTCGAGAACCAGGCGAAGGAGGTGCTGTGGATCGACCGGCAGGGCCGGCAGCGAATCGAGCGCGGGCGCGTCTCCTCCACGCTCCCGACCTCCCTGGACCGGCGGGAGTGGAAGAGGGCGGGATCCCCGCCGCTCTGCGGTGACGACAGCGACTGCCAGATCGGCAGGGTGTTCATGGTTCCGCTGCCGCTCAAGCCCGTCACGGATCTGCCCGCCGAGCCCGGCGCGCTGAAGGCCGAGCTGCTGAGGCGCCTTCCCCAGGACGGCGCCTACGAGCACGAGAGCTGGCTGTGGAACGTCGCCCTCTGGTTGCTGCTCGACACCGAGGCGACGCCCGCCACCAGAGCCGCGGTCTACGGGATGCTCGCCGACCTGCCCGGGACGAACATCGCTGAGCGGGCCTTCGACGGGCGTACCGGCATCACGCTGATGCACGGCGACGCCACCGCACGTCAACAGGTGGTCATCGAGCCGCAGAGCGGCGAGCTGCTGGCCGTGCAGACCGTGACGACGGGCCGGACGGATGAGGAGGTGCTCGACACGTACAGGGTGCGTCGGCTCGGCTGGACGGACGAGCGGCCCGCCAAGGTCAAAGACTGAGCTGCACGGCGGCGCGGCTCGCCAGGATGGGCTTGATGTACTCGGCGATCAACGCCTGGTGCCCCGGGTCGTCGCGGTAGATCACGTAGTCGTCGAGGTCGTCGAAGTCGGCGACGACGGCGAAGTCGTGGTTGCCGTGGTTGATGCCCGCGTCGGGACCGAAGGCGTAGGCGCGGATCTGCGGGATGGCGGCCGGCAGCTTCTCCAGCTCGGCCGCCACCCTGGCCTTCTGCTCGTCGCTGGCGTCATCGGTCCAGGTGAACAGCACGACATGGCGAATCATGCGATCACCCTACCCAGCCCCCGCCCGGCGGATGAGCCCGGGCCCGGACGACTCGCGGGGGACGTCCGGGCCCGGCTCACGGGTCAGCTCCAGGCGAGCATGCGCAGCGGGTCCTCCAGCATCTGACCGACGTCCCGCAGGAACAGCGAGCCCAGCTCGCCGTCCACGATCCGGTGGTCGAACGAGAGCGCCAGCGTCGTGACCTTGCGCACCGCCAGCTCGCCGTCCACCACCCACGGCATGTCCCTGACCTGGCCGAAGGCGAGGATGGCGGACTCGCCCGGGTTGAGGATCGGGGTGCCCGCGTCGATGCCGAACACGCCCACGTTCGTGATCGTGAACGTGCCGCCCGCCATGTCCGCGGGCTGGGCGCGGCCGGCCCTGGCCGTCTCGGCCAGCGCGGTGAGCCGCCCGGCCAGCTCGGGCAGCGGCAGCTCGTGGGCGTCCTTGACGTTGGGCACCACGAGGCCGCGCGGGGTGGCGGCGGCGATGCCCAGGTTCACGTAGTGCTTGACCACGATCTCCTGGGCCTGCTCGTCCCAGGAGGAGTTGATCATCGGGTGGCGCCTGGCGGCGACGAGCACGGCCTTGGCCACCAGGAGCAGCGGCGAGACCTTGACGTCGGCGAAGTCGGGCAGCTCGCGCAGCCGCCGGACCGCCGCCATCGTCTCGGTGACGTCCACCTGGAGGAACTCGGTGACGTGCGGGGCGGTGAAGGCGCTGGCCACCATGGCCTGGGCCGTCATCTTGCGCACGCCCTTGACGGGGATGCGCTCCTCGCGCGGACCCCGGGCGGCCGTCCAGGAGGTCGCCGTCGCCTCCCCAGCCGGCGCGGCGGGCTGGGCGGAGCCGGCGGCGGCGTGGACGTCGTCGCGGGTGATGGAGCCGTGCGGACCCGTTCCGGTCAGCGTCGTCAGGTCCACGCCGAGGTCGCGCGCCAGCTTGCGGACGGGCGGCTTGGCGAGCGCCGCGACCCGCGCGGGGACGGCGCGCTGTGCCGGTACGGGGTCCGCCACGACGGGCTCGACGATCGCGGACCGGACCGCGGCCGGCTGGCCCGCGGGGGGCTGGCCCGCGGGGGGCTGGCCTGCGGGAGGCTGGCCGGTCGGGCGGGACTTGCGGGGGCGGCGCTTGGTGGCGCTGGTCTTGACGCCGTAGCCGACCAGGACCGCCTGCCGCTCCTCCTTGGGGGCGGGGCTGCCGTGGACGCCGGGCTCCACCGCGCCCTCGACCGGCGGACGCGGCACCATGTCGTCGGCCAACGCCTCACCGACGGCCTGCGTGGGGGCGGCCTGCGTGGGGGCGGCCTGGGTGGGGACGGCCTGGGTGGGGACGGCCTGGGTGGGAGCGCCGCCCTCCTCGGCCGTGTCGACGGCGATGATGGGCGCGCCCACGTCGACCGTCTGCCCCTCCTCGGCCATCAGGCCGCCGACCACCCCGTCCCAGGGGATCGGCAGCTCGACGATCGACTTGGCCGTCTCGATCTCGACGACGATCTGGTTGACCTTGACCGCGTCGCCTTCCTTGACGTGCCAGCGGACGATCTCCGCCTCGGTCAGCCCTTCGCCGACGTCGGGGAGCTTGAACTCACGTCGCATGAAAACGAGTCCCCTCTCAGTAGCCGAAGGACCGGTCGACGGCGTCGAGCACCCTGTCCAGGTCGGGCAGGTAGTGCTCCTCCAGCTTCGACGGGGGGTACGGCGTGGAGAAGCCGCCGACGCGCAGCACCGGAGACTCCAGGTGGTAGAAGCACTGCTCGGTGATCCGGGCCGCCAGCTCCGCGCCGAAGCCGCTGTTGACCGGCGCCTCGTGCACCACCACGACCCGGCCCGTGCGGCGGGCGGAGTCCATGACGAGCGGGGCGTCGAGCGGGTTGAGCGAGCGCAGGTCGATGACCTCCAGCGACCGCCCGTCGTCCTGGGCCGCCGCCGCGGCCTCCAGGCACGTCTTGACCATCGGCCCGTACGCGATGAGCGTGGCGTCGGTCCCCGGACGGACGATCCTGCCCTTGTCGAGGGGCGTCCACCAGCCGGTGTCGGCGGTGTCGATGTCGGCCTTCTCCCAGTAGCGGCGCTTGGGCTCGAAGAAGATGACCGGGTCGTCGCAGCGGATGGCCTGCTGGATCATCGCGTACGCGTCGGCGGGGTTGGAGCAGGCGACCACGCGCAGGCCGGCGGTGTGGGTGAAGTACGCCTCGGGCGACTCGCTGTGGTGCTCGACCGCGCCGATGCCGCCGCCGCAGGGGATGCGCACGACCACGGGCAGCTTGATCGCGCCGAGCGAGCGCATCGGCATCTTGGCGAGCTGGGTGATGATCTGGTCGGCCGCCGGGAAGACGAAGCCGTCGAACTGGATCTCGCACACCGGCCGGTAGCCGCGCAGTGCGAGGCCGATGGCGGTGCCGATGATGCCCGACTCGGCGAGCGGCGTGTCGATGACCCGGTCCTCGCCGAAGTCCTTCTGCAGGCCGTCGGTGACGCGGAAGACGCCGCCCAGCTTGCCGACGTCCTCGCCCATGATGAGGACCTTGGGGTCGTCCTCCATGGCCTTGCGCATGCCCTCGTTGAGCGCCTTGGACAGGCTCAGGATGCTCATCGCTCGAAGCCCTCCAGGTAGGCGGCGAACTGGGCGCGCTCCTCGTCCATCAGCGGATGGGGCTCCGCGTAGACGTGGTCGAAGATGTCGAGCGGCCCGGGGTCGGGCATGGCCAGGCAGCGCCTGCGCAGGTCGGCGCCCAGCTGGTCGGCCTCCGCCTCGACGGAGTCGATGAACGCCTGGTCGGCCAGCTCGTTCTTGAACAGGTACGACTTGACCCGCTCGATGGGGTCCTTGAGCTTCCACGCCTCCAGCTCGCTGGCGACCCGGTAGCGGGTGGGGTCGTCGGTGGTGGTGTGGGCGCCCATGCGGTACGTGTACGCCTCGATCAGGGTCGGGCCCTGGCCCTCGCGGGCGTTCTTGAGCGCCTGGCGGGTGACCGCGAGGCACGCGAACACGTCGTTGCCGTCGACCCGGATGCCGGGGAAGCCGAAGCCGGAGGCCCGCCGGTAGAGGGGGATGCGGGTCTGCTTCTCCAGCGGCTCGGAGATCGCCCACTGGTTGTTCTGGCAGAAGAACACGATCGGCGCGTTGAAGACGCTGGCCCAGATGAACGACTCGTTGACGTCGCCCTGGGAGGTGGCTCCGTCGCCGAAGTACGCGATGGTGGCCGAGGGCGCGTCGTCGCGCTGGATGCCCATGGCGTAGCCCACCGCGTGCAGGGTCTGGCTGCCGATGACGATCGTGTAGAGGTGGAAGTTGTGCTCCTGGGGGTCCCAGCCTCCGTGGTTCACCCCCCGGAACAGGCCCAGCAGCTTGACCGGGTCGACGTCGCGGCACCAGGCGACGCCGTGCTCCCGGTAGGTCGGGAAGGCCATGTCGGCGTCGGTCAGCGCGCGGCCGGAGCCGATCTGGGCGGCCTCCTGGCCGAGCAGGGAGGCCCAGATGCCGAGCTCGCCCTGGCGTTGCAGGGCGACGGCCTCCAGGTCGATGCGCCGGACGAGCACCAGGTCGCGGTAGAGCGACCTGACCTCCTCGGGCTTGAGGTCGATGTCGTAGTCGGGGTGTTCAACGCGCTCACCCTCCGGGGTGAGGAGCTGGACCAGCTCTGGGGGTGCTGCGGCACCACGAGAGGCGTCGGCGGTCACGTGCCACTCCTGTGCGGTCGGGGCCGATCTGGGCGGGATTGCCACCTCACGCCGGCCTTTTGAGCGTCGGACCATGTGGTGGTGGTTCGTACGCGTGTGGGGACATCGTGGCAGACGTCACAGCCCTCCGCGCAAGCCCCATGCACTTCCCCGTTCCCGTTGTACCGTCTGCCACACGCGCCGGTAGGCTGGCTTTCCCAACCCGCCGTACCAGGAGGAACGCAGTGGCGCGCGTCATCGTAGACGTCATGCTGAAGCCGGAGATTCTCGACCCCCAGGGTCAGGCCGTCGCCCGGGCGCTGCCCCGGCTCGGCTTCTCCGGGGTGTCGGAGGTGCGGCAGGGCAAGCGGTTCGAGATCGAGCTGGACGGCCCGGCCGACGAGACGGCGCTGGCGGAGATCCGTAAGATGGCCGAGACCCTGCTCGCCAACACGGTGATCGAGGACTACAGCGTCCGGGTCGACGGCTAGACCTCACATTCGGCGGCTGGATTTCCCCTTGGCGGCTTAAAGCCGGGTTCGGACGTGCCACAATGCCACGCGCGTGTCAACAGTAAATAACAACAGCGTGATTTTGCGGTTAGCCCCGTTTTCACGGGGAAACCTACTCCAGGTGACATTCCGGAGCCCGGAGGAGTCCGGTGGATATTGAGTTCTCGTTGGCGCTGCCCCGGGATGCGATCGGCATACCGATGGTCAGGCGGGTGCTCGGAGACGCGATGCGATCGCTCAGCGTGAGCGAGAGTTGCATCTCCGACATGCTGCTCGCCGTCTCCGAGGCGTGCTCCAACGCGGTCCGGCACGGAGGACCGGGCAACCGCTACGAGGTGACGGCGGCGATCGGCTACGGCCGCTGCGACGTCCGCGTGGCCGACAACGGCGGCGGTCTGCCCTCCATGCCGCTGCACTTCCCTCCCTCCGACACGGAGAACGGCCGCGGCCTGCTCATCATGCGCTCCGTGGTCGACGAGATCTCCTTCGGCGTCACCCCCGGCCAGGGCACCACGGTCCACCTGCGCAAGCTGCTCGCCTGGGACGACGAGGCCGAGGCCCGTCCCCGTCAGCTCGCCGCCGTCTGACCCGCCCGCGCGACCCTCCGGCGCGCATGCCCGGCGAGGAACATCCGCTCGCACCCGATAACCTGGTGAGTGCCGCCCCCGTACACCCCGAGCGACGGTGGCGCGCGTGCGCATTCCGAAGGGGACGACTGTCATGAGCGCTGCCCGCGTGGGCGTAGTCACGTTTCCAGGAACTCTCGACGACCAGGACGCCGCCAGAGCCGTTCACCTCGTGGGCGCCCAGGCGGTTCCGCTGTGGCACGCCGACCACGACCTCAAGGGGGTCGACGCGGTGTTCCTGCCGGGCGGCTTCTCCTACGGCGACTACCTCCGCTGCGGCGCCATCTCCCGGTTCGCGCCGCTGATGGACGAGCTCATCCCGGCCGCCCGCGCCGGGCTGCCCGTGCTCGGCACGTGCAACGGCTTCCAGATCCTCTGCGAGGCCCATCTGCTGCCGGGCGCGCTGACCCGCAACGCCTCGCTCCACTACGTCTGCCGCGACCAGCGGCTGCGGGTCGAGCAGACCGGCACGGCGTGGACGTCGGCGTTCGGCCAGGGCCAGGAGATCGTGCTGCCGGTCAAGCACGGCGAGGGCCGCTACGTCGCCTCCGCCGACACGCTCGCCGAGCTGGAGGCCGCCGGCCGGGTGGTCGTGCGCTACATCGGCAACCCCAACGGCGCCATGAACGACATCGCCGGCATCACCAACGAGGCGGGCAACGTGGTCGGCCTCATGCCGCACCCCGAGCACGCGGTCGAGGAGCTGGTCGGCGCCCCGAGCACCGACGGCCTCGGCTTCTTCACCTCCATCCTCAAGAACCTGGTGAACGCATGAGCGCCGACTCCGTCAAGCGAGCCCAGACAACCCCGGACGAGCCGATGCCGTTCGCCGAGCTGGGGATGAAGCAGGACGAGTACGACCGGGTCAAGGAGATCCTGGGCCGCCGCCCCACCGGCTCCGAGCTGGCCATCTACAGCGTCATGTGGTCCGAGCACTGCTCGTACAAGTCGTCCAAGGTGCACCTGCGGCAGTTCGCCACCAAGGCGCCGAAGTCCGAGGCGCTGCTCGTCGGCATGGGCGAGAACGCCGGCGTGGTGGACATCGGCGACGGCTGGGCGGCCACGTTCAAGATCGAGTCGCACAACCACCCGTCGTACGTCGAGCCGCACCAGGGCGCGGCCACCGGCGTCGGCGGGATCGTGCGCGACATCATGTCGATGGGCGCCCGCCCGATCGCGGTCATGGACGCCATCCGCTTCGGCGCCGCCGACGCGCCCGACACGCGGCGGGTGCTGCCCGGCGTCGTCGAGGGCATCAGCCACTACGGCAACTGCCTGGGCCTGCCCAACATCGGCGGCGAGGTCGTCTTCGACCCCTGCTACATCGGCAACCCGCTGGTCAACGCGCTCTGCGTGGGCCTGCTGCGCAAGGACCAGATCAAGCTGGCCACCGCGCCCGGCCCCGGCAACAAGGTCGTGCTCTTCGGCGCCTCGACCGGCCCCGACGGCATCGGCGGCGCCTCCGTGCTCGCCAGCGCCACGTTCGAGGACGAGTCGCACGCCAAGCGGCCCGCCGTGCAGGTGGGCGACCCGTTCATGGAGAAGCTGCTCATCGAGTGCTGCCTGGAGCTGTACGCGGCCGACGTGGTCGTGGGCATCCAGGACCTCGGCGCGGCCGGCGTCTCCTGCGCCACCACCGAGCTGGCCGCCAAGGGCACCGGCGGCATGCACGTCGACCTCAACCTCGTCCCGCTGCGCGACCCGTCGCTGCGGCCCGAGGAGATCCTGATGAGCGAGTCTCAGGAGCGCATGATGGCCGTCGTGCGCCCCGACGACATCGCGGCGTTCATGGCGATCTGCGAGAAGTGGGACGTGCCGGCCACCGTCATCGGCGAGGTCACCGACACCGGCCGCCTGGTGATGACCTGGGACGGCGAGGTCATCGTGGACATCCCGCCGGGCACCGCCGCCGACGACGGCCCCGTCTACGAGCGTCCCTTCCACGAGCCCGCCGGGCAGGCCGCGCTCAACGCCGACGTCCCCGACCGGCTGGAGCGCCCCGCCGACCTGCGGGAGACGCTGCTGCGGCTGCTCGGCTCGCCCAACCTGGCGTCCAAGGAGTGGGTGACCTCCCAGTACGACCGGTACGTCCGCTCCAACACCGTGCTGGCCCAGCCCGCCGACGCCGGCATGCTGCGCGTGTCCGAGGTGATGGCCGGGGCGGAGCCGACGACCCGGGGCATCGCGCTCGCCACCGACGGCAACGGCCGCTACGCCAAGCTCGACCCGTACGCGGGGGCGCAGCTCGCGCTGGCCGAGGCGTACCGCAACGTCGCCGTGACCGGCGCCCAGCCGCTCGCGGTGACCAACTGCCTCAACTTCGGCTCGCCGGAGGACCCCGAGGTCATGTGGCAGTTCGCCGAGGCCGTGCGCGGCCTGGCCGACGCGTGCCGCACCCTGGGCGTCCCGGTGACCGGCGGCAACGTCTCCTTCTACAACCAGACCGGCTCCACGCCCATCCACCCGACTCCGGTCGTGGGCGTGCTCGGCGTGATCGACGACGTGGCCAGGCGCGTGCCGTCCGGCTTCACCGCCGAGGGGCTGCGCGTCGCGCTGCTCGGCGAGACGCGCGCGGAGTTCGGCGGGTCGGAGTGGGCGCACGTCGTCCACGACCACCTCGGCGGGCTGCCGCCGCAGGCCGACCTGGAGGCCGAGCAGGCGCTCGCCGTCGTGCTGGTCGAGGCCGCCCGGCGCGGGCTCCTGGAGGGCTCCCACGACCTGTCCGACGGCGGCCTGGCGATCGCGCTGGCCGAGGCGTGCCTCGCCCGGGGCGTCGGCGCCACCGTGACGCTGAACGACGACCCGTTCACCGGGCTGTTCAGCGAGTCGGCGGCGCGGGCGCTGGTGGCGGTCCGGCCGGAGGCGTTCGAGGAGTTCGCCGCGCTCTGCGCCGGGCACGATGTGCCCTGCTACGGGCTGGGTGTCACCGGCGGCGAGTCGCTGGTGGTCGAGGGCGTGCTGGAGGTGCCGCTCTCCGAGCTGCGCGAGACCCACACGGGCACGCTGCCGGCCCTGTTCGGCTGACGCTTCGCGGGGTGAGGGCCGGTACGGTGCGCCGTACCGGCCCTTCTTCGTGTTTCAGGACTTCTTGCGGCAGACGACGTGTAAAAGGACGCATTGGCCGGCGGCTTCGGCGGTGGATAATCGGGGTCTGCTTACGGCCACCACCCCCTCGCCGCGACGGAGGATGACCGTGCCGACGGAGAGTCCGTACCTTCCCCCTGCCACGCAGCCGGTGCGGGGGGTCGTCTGGGCCCTTCACCTGGCGGTCCCCCTGGCCGGCCTCTGGCTCCTGCTCGCCCGGCCGCACCTGAATGTGATGTGGCAGCACAACCCCAGCCACTTCTGGATGATCCTCATGGTGGCCGGGATCAACGTGGTGCTCGGCGGCCTCGTCAGCCAGGCGTCGGCCCGGCGGGAGGACGCCCGGCTCTTCCTGGTCTCGATGGTGTTCCTGGCCGGCGCCGGGTTCTTCTTCCTGCACGGGCTCGCCACGCCGAAGGTCATCCTGCCGACCGGGTCGCTCGGGTTCGACCTCGGTCAGCAGGTCGGGCTCACGATCGCCGCGGGGTTCGCGTTCGTCTCGGCCCTGCCGCTGGGCGAGCGGGCGGCGGCGGCCGTGCTGGCCTCCCGGCACCTGATCCGGGGCGCGCTGGTCGGGTTCATGCTCCTGTGGGGGCCGGCCTCGCTCATCGACGGGCTGACGCCGCTCAGCCGGCCGCCGCTGAGCGCGTACTCCTCCTGGGTGGCCTGGAGCTCGCTGCCGGGCGTCGCGCTGTACGTGGCGGCGGCCGTGATGATGTTCCGGCTGCACCGGCGGCGGCCGTCGGCCATGCTGGTCAGCCTCATCACCGCGTACGCGCTGCTCGCCGAGTCGATGGTGGCCGGGATGTCGCAGCACAACTGGCACCTGACGTGGTGGGAGTGGCACATCCTGCTGACGTTCGCGTTCGTGTTCGTCGCCTACAGCGCCTACCTGCAGTTCAGGCGGGAGGGGTCGAGCGCGGGCCTGTTCGACTCGGTGGCGCTGTCGGCGACGGTGGCGCGCATCCAGGCCCAGTACGACCAGGCGCTGGAGGAGCTGGTCGAGCACGTACGGCGGGGCGAGCCGCTGGCCGCGACCCGGCTGTCGGGCAAGTTCCGGCTCAACGAGGGCCAGGCGGCGGTGCTCGACCGGGCGGGGCGGGCGCTGGCCGACGAGCGGGAGCTGTCGGAGCGGCTGGCCGCGCTCGTGGACGTGAGCACGCGCACCCGCGTCGGCCTGCCCGAGACCGAGCTGCTGACCGACGCGCTCGACCGGGTCCGCCAGGCGTTCGGAGACGTGCGGATCGGCCTGGTCTCGGAGGGGCGCGCGCACATCGGCTCCCGCGAGTACGACTTCGCCGGTGACCAGCCGATCCGGCGCGACCACCTCCTGGCCTTCCCGCTGACCGTCAAGGGCCGGCTGGCCGGGGCGCTGGAGATGCCGGTCGGCCGCACCACGCAGGACGAGGCGCTGGCCGCCACGCTGGCCGGGCAGCTGTCGATCTCGCTCGAGAACGCCCGCCTCTACCAGGAGCTGGACACGCTGTTCCGGCAGTACATGTCGCCCGACGTGGCGCAGGCGCTGCTGGCCGACCCGTCGCAGGCGGCGCTCGGCGGGCAGCTCAGGGAGCTGACCGCGCTGTTCGCCGACCTCAAGGGCTTCACCACGTTCTCCGAGCGGGTCACCCCCGGCGAGATCGTCGAGATGCTCAACCGCTACCACACGGCCGCCGTGCCGTGCATCCTCGACA
This sequence comes from Nonomuraea sp. NPDC005501, assembly GCF_040605905.1. NCBI lineage: Bacteria > Bacillati > Actinomycetota > Actinomycetes > Streptosporangiales > Streptosporangiaceae > Nonomuraea > Nonomuraea sp. NPDC005501. Next base: position 27,718 of record NZ_JBEXDT010000058.1, read on the forward strand.
ACGGCGGCACGATCGTGCAGTTCGTCGGCGACGCGCTCCTCGCGCTGTTCAACGCCCCGGCCACACAGAAGGACCACGCCGCGGCGGCCTGCCGGGCCGCGCTGGCCATGCAGCGGGCCGCGGCCGAGATCGCCGAGGAGATCTCCTGGCAGCGGGACGACGTGCAGTGGCCGACGTTCCGGGTGGGGGTCAACACCGGACCGGCCCTCGTGGGCAACATCGGCAGCCCGCGGCTGCGCGGCTTCAACGCCATGGGCGACTGCGTGAACGTCGCGGCCCGGCTCCAGTCGCTCGCCGAGTCCGGCACGGTGGTGATCGGCGACACCACGCTGCGTCAGCTCGGCTTCGGCGCCGAGGTCTCGCCGCTGGGCAGGCTGAGCCTCAAGGGCAAGGAGGAGGCCGTGGCGGCGTACGTTCTGACCTCCATGCCATAGAACGTGCGCCTCCGTGCCGACATAATCGGGCGCATGAATCCTGAGCCCGGCGAGTTCCTCTCCATGCTCACCCCCGAGGAGGTCGAGGCGCTGCGTGCCGCCGGCCGGCCGCGCCGGTGGGAGCGCGGCTCCACCGTGATGAGCGAGGGCGACACCTCCGACTGGGTGCTCGTGCTGACCGAGGGCCGGGTCAAGGTGTCCTCGCACACGAGCAGCGGCACCGAGGTGGTGCTGGCCGTGCGCGGGCCGGGGGCGCTCCTCGGCGAGATGTGCGCCATCGACGGCTCGCCCCGCTCCGCCACGGTGACCACGCTGGAGCCGGTCGCCGGGGTCGTGGTCCGCGACTTCCCCGCGTTCCTGCAGGCCCACGGGCGGGTGGCCGTCCTGCTCATGCGGCTCGTCACCGGGCGGCTGCGTGACGCCGACAGGAAGCGCGTCGAGTACGGCGCGTTCGACACCACCGGCCGGGTGGCGACCCGGCTGCTGGAGCTGGCCGACCGCTACGGCGAGAAGACCAACGGCGGCGTGCGCGTGGCGCTGCCGCTCTCCCAGGACGAGCTGGCCGGCTGGACCGGGGCCTCACGGGAGGCGGTGAGCAAGGCCTTACGGTCGCTGCGCGACCGCGGGCTGATCGAGACGGGCCGGCGGCGGGTGGTGATCCACGACCTGGAGGGTCTGCGCAAGCGTGCGCGCTGAGGACCTCGGCTCCCGCGACACCTCGGCCGGCTACGCCGCCCGGCTGCGGTACGCCTGGAAGGTGTGCTCGGTCACCAGCCTCGGGCTGGTGCTCATCGGGATCGCCGGGAGCACGCTGAACGTGGCGCTGCCCTCGGTGGTGCGGCACTTCCACGCGGGACCGTTCGAGTCGGGCTGGGTCCTGCTGTCGTTCCTGCTGGTCAACACCGCCAGCCTGGTGTTCTTCGGCCGGGTGGCCGACCTCGTGGGGCGGCGGGAGGTGTACCTGGCGGGCTTCGCCCTGTTCACCGCCGCCTCGCTGCTGGCCGGGCTGGCGCCCGGGGTGTGGTTCCTGGTGGCGATGCGCGTGGTGCAGGCGGTCGGGGCGGCGATGATCCTGGCCAACGGGACGGTCATCATCACCGACGCGTTCCCGCCGGACCGGCTCAGCCAGGGCATGGGCGTCTACATCGGCACACTGTCGGTGGCGCAGCTCGCCGGGCCCACGCTGGGCGGGCTGATCGCCGAGACGGCCGGCTGGCAGTGGATCTTCTGGGTGAACGTGCCCGCCGGCGTGGTGGCGCTGGCCTGGGGCGCGGCCACGCTGCGCAAGGTGCCCGCCGGGCCGAGGCGGCCGGTGGACGCGCTGGGCAACGCGCTGGTGTTCGCCGCGCTGTCGGCGCTGCTGCTGGCCTTGTCGGAGGCGGGATCGGCCGGCCCGGCGAGCCCGGTCGTGCTGACCGGGGCGGCGGTCTTCGCGGTGCTGGTGCCGTTGATCGTGCTGGTGGAGCGGCGGGCGCCGCACCCGGTGCTGGATCCGCGGCTGTTCGGCGGGCGGCTGCTGGCCTTCGCCAACCTCGCCTCGTTCTGCAACGCGATGGCGCGGGCGTCGCTGATCCTGCTGGTGGCGCTGTACTTCCAGGCGGCAAGGGGCGTGGACGCCTTCACGGCCGGGCTGAGCGTGCTGCCGGTGCCGGTGGGGATGGCGCTCGCCTCGCCGGTCACGGGCGCGCTGGGGCGCAGGGTCTCGCCGTACGCGCTGGCGGTGGGCGGGGCGCTGATGAGCGCGGCGGGGCTGGCGACGCTGGCGCTGACGGCCGGGACGGGCACGTCGTACTGGGTCATCGGCGCGGGGCTGTTCGTGGCCGGCTGCGGCAGCGGCACGTTCCTGACGGGCAACACCACGCACGTGATGCGCTCGCTGCCGGCCGGGAGCCTGGGGGTGGTCAACGGGTTCCGGCTGATGGTGATGAACGTCGGCGTCGTGCTCAGCGTCGGGCTGGCGCTCAGCGTGCTTGCCGCGTCGGTCGGGCCGGAGCTGGGAGCCCAGGTGTACGCGGGGACGCTGTCGGAGCTGTCGCCCGTGGCCGTGGAGCGGCTGATGGGCGGGTTCGCGCGGGCGTACACGGTGTTGTGCGGCGTCGCCCTGCTCGGAGCCGCCCTGTCCGCGCTGGCCCGCCCGCGCGCGTGATGTGTTGTCGAGTGCGTCGCACTGCTGTCATGGGCCTGTCGACGTCCGAACCGATGAGGCGATGGAGACGGCTCTGCGCGCCGGCGATGCTGAAGCTGGGCCTCAGCTGAGTACGCCGGACAGGCGCGCCTCCACGTCGCGGTAGCGGCTGACCGGGATCAGGTGGACGCCGTCGAACGCGCCGGAGTCGCGGATGGCCAGCACCCGCTCGCAGGCCGCGTCCACACCCGCCATGCGGTCGGCCGCCACCCGGCGCACCAGGTCCTCCGGGATGGCGATGTCGGGGATCGCCGCCGACAGGGTCCGCGCGTGGCGCTCGCTGGCGATCACGATGACCCCGGCGTAGACCGGGACCTCCACCTGGTTGGCCTCGCGCCAGCGCAGCAGCGCCTCCAGCGAGAACCCGGCCTGGACGAACAGGAAGTCGGCCGCCCGCTTCCACGCCGGCAGCGGACGCGCGCCGGCCGCCGCCCCGACCTGGACGCCCGGGGAGAACTCCCTGGCCTCCTCGATCATCGAGCGCACCGTCAGGTCACTCGTCCGGTTGCCGCTCGCGGGCTTGTCCCCGTAGACGAACAGGAAGCGGTCCACCCCGTACGCGGCTGCCGTCAGCAGGTCGCGGCGGAAGCCGAGCAGGTTGCGGTCGCGGGAGTTGAGGCAGGCGATGCTGCGGCCGCCCATGGCCTGCACCTCGTGCGCCACGGCCACGCTGGACACGGTCGCCCGGCCGATGTGGTTGTCGGGGATGAGGAAGGTGTCGGCGATGGTGGTCAGCGTGCCGATCTGGTGGCGCACGCGCTTCAGGTCGGGCTTGGTGGGCGGTTCGATCTCGCACACGAGTTGGAAGGCCATGATCGGACCCTAGCGGCGGGCGGCGAGCGATTCGATGCCGCTGACGACGAGGTCGACGCCGAACGTGTCGTACGTCTCGCGGGAGATGCCGCCGACCATGGGCGCGGCCATCTCCACCAGGTGCGGGTAGCGGTCGACGGGCAGCGACTCGAGGGCGAGCCGCCTGCGGCGGCTGATCTCGGCGGCCTCCTCCGGCGTGCGGCTCGCGGCGTGGTGCACCGGGGCGTCGGCGATGGAGATGGCGCTCTGCAGGATGTACTTGGAGATCACGCAGCTCTCCTCCACGCTGAAGCCGGCGATCCGCGCGAGTCGGAGCGCCAGGTCCCAGATGGCGAGGAAGCTCGGCACCGCGGTCTGGTCGACCTGCTCCAGCACGCCCTTGGCGCACGGATGCGCGCGCAGCACGCCGATCAGCCCCTTGATGAGGTCGCGCATGCGCTCGCGCCACGGCCGGTCGTCGTCGGGCACGGGCGCGAACTCGGCGATGAGGTGGTCGGCCATGCCGGCGACGAGCTGTTCCTTGTTCTTGAAGTGCCAGTACAGGGCCATCGGCGTGACGCCGAGGTCGGTGGCCAGGCGGCGGATCGTCACCGTGTCGAGCCCCTCGGTGTCGCCGATCTCCAGGGCCCGCTCGACGATCGCGGTCGCGGTCAGTTTTCCCACCATGGTTGACAACTATACGCCGTACAAGTTAGCTATACGACGTACAAGTACGGCGTATAGGAGAAGGTGTGGACCGGAAGAAGTGGTGGGCGCTGAGCGCGGTGACGCTCGGCACCTTCATGACGTACCTCGACAACAACATCGGCAACGTGGCCCTGCCGACCATCCAGCGGGAGCTGGGGTTGACGATCTCCGGACTGGAGTGGATCGTCAGCGGCTACATCCTGGTGTTCGCCGGGCTCATTCTGGCCGGCGGCAGGCTGGCCGACGTGCTCGGCGCGCGGCGGGTGTTCGTGGCCGGCCTCGCGGTCTTCACGCTCTCGTCACTGGCCGCGGGCCTGGCGACCGGGCAGGCGGCACTCATCGCGGCCCGGGCCGTGCAGGGCGTCGGCGCGGCGCTGCTGACCCCGACGGCGCTCGCGCTGATCGGCCAGATCTTCCCCGACCCCGGCGAGCGCGGCAGGGCCGTGGGCATCTGGAGCGCGACCGGCGCTCTGTCGATGGCGCTCGGTCCGCTGACCGGCGGCTTCATCAGCGAGCGCCTGCACTGGGGGTGGATCTACCTCATCAACGTGCCGATCGGCGTGGTGACGCTCGGGCTCGCGCTGTGGGCGGTGCGTCCCTCCTTCACCCGGGCACGGCGCAGCCTGGACGTGCCGGGTCTGGTCACCTCCGCCCTCACCCTGTTCGCCCTGACGTACGCGCTCATCGAGGGTGAGGGAGCCGGCTGGACCTCCCCCGAGATCCTCGCCGCCATCGGGATCGCGCTGGCCGCCGCCGTGGCCTTCGTGCTGGTGGAGGCCCGCGCCGCGGAGCCGATGATCGACCTGTCGCTCTTCCGCTCGCGGGTGTTCTCCGGCGGAAGCCTGACCAGCGGCCTCTGGTCGTTCGGGGTGTTCGGGATCTACTTCTTCAGCGCCCTGTGGCTGCAGAACACGCTGGGCTTCTCGCCCATCGAGGCGGGCGCCGCGTTCGTGCCGATGGCCCTGGTCATGGCGGTCGTCGCCACCCTGTCGCAGCGGATCAGCGCGGCGATCGGCATCGCCCGCACCGTGGCCGCCGGCATCGCGCTCATGGGCGTCGCGCTCCTCCTGATGTCCGGTGTCGGCGCCGACGGCGGCTACATCGACGTCCTGCCCTGGTTCGTGCTGTACGGCCTCGGCGCCGGCCTGCTCGTCCCGCTGACCGCCGCCGTGGTCGGCGCGATGCCGCAGGGGCGCTCCGGCGTCGCCTCCGGCGTGCTGAACGTCTCCCGCCAGGTGTTCGGCCTGCTCGGCATCACGGTCCTCGGCGCGCTGCTGAACGCCCGCCGGGGAGACAGCGCCGACCCGGCCGCCTTCCTGGACGCCTACCAGTTCACGCTGGTCGTCGCCGCGGCCATCGTGCTGGTGGGCATCCCGGTCAGCCTGTACGCGCTGCGCTCCGGGCGGGCGCCGGAGGACGGCGCCGCGGAGGAGCGGGGCCCGGCGGTTCAGACGGCCCCGGCCACCGCCGGCTCGGCGAACTGAGTGCGGTACAGCTCCTCGTAGCGCCCCTCGGCGGCGAGGAGCTCCGCGTGGGTGCCCCGCTCGACCACCTGCCCGTCCTCGATCACCAGGATCTGGTCGGCCGTGCGGATCGTGGACAGCCGGTGCGCGATCACCACCGCCGTACGGCCGGCCAGCGCCTCGCCCAGGGCCTCCTGGACGGCCGCCTCGGAGGTGGAGTCCAGTGCGGCGGTGGCCTCGTCGAGGATCACCACGCGGGGCTGGGCGAGCAGCAGGCGGGCGATGGTCAGCCGCTGGCGCTCGCCACCGGACAGCCGGTAGCCACGCTCGCCGACCACGGTGTCGAGCCCGTCGGAGAGCGATTCGACCAGCGCGCCGAGCCGGGCGCGGCGCAGGGCGTCCCAGACCTCCTCCTCGGTGGCCTCCGGCCGGGCGAAGAGCAGGTTGGCCCGGATCGTGTCGTGGAACAGGTGGCCGTCCTGGGTGACCATGCCGAGCGTCTCCCGGATCGAGGCCGCGGTCAGGTCCCGCACGTCCACCCCGGCGAGCCGGACCGCGCCCTCGTCCACGTCGTACAGGCGGGGCAGGAGCTGGGCGATCGTCGACTTGCCGGCGCCGGAGGAGCCGACCAGCGCGACCATCTGGCCGGGCTCGGCGCGGAAGGAGACGCCGCGCAGCACCTCGACCCCGCCGCGGTCGTCGAGGGCGGCGACCTCCTCCAGCGAGGCGAGCGACACCTTGTCGGCCGAGGGGTAGGCGAAGCGCACGTTGTCGAACTCCACCGTGACGGGCCCGTCCGGCACGGCCACGGCGTCGGGCCGCTCCTTGATCAGCGGCTCCAGGTCCAGCACCTCGAAGACCCGCTCGAAGCTCACCAGCGCGCTCATCACGTCCACCCGGGCGCTGGCCAGGGCCGTCAGCGGGGCGTACAGGCGGGTGAGGAGCAGGGCCAGCGCCACCACCGAGCCGGGTTCGAGCTGGTCACGCAGCGCGTAGAAGCCGCCCAGGCCGTACACCAGCGCCAGGGCGAGCGCGGAGACCAGGGTGAGCGCGGTCACGAACACCGACTGCGCCATCGCGGTGCGGACGCCGATGTCGCGCACCCGCCGGGCCCGCGCCGCGAACTCCTCCGACTCGCGGACCGGCCGGCCGAACAGCTTCACCAGCGTCGCGCCAGGTGCGGAGAACCGCTCGGTCATCTGCGTGCCCATCGCGGCGTTGTGGTCGGCCGCCTCGCGCCGCATCCGGGCCAGCCGGACGCCGACCCGCCGCGCCGGCAGCACGAACACCGGCAGCAGCAGCAGGGCCAGCAGCGTGATCTGCCAGGAGATGCCGACCATCACGGTGAGCGACAGCACGAGCGTGACGACGTTGCCCGCGACGCTGGAGAGCGTGTCGGTGAACGCCCGCTGCGCGCCGATCACGTCGTTGTTGAGCCTGCTGACCAGCGCCCCCGTACGGGTCCGCGTGAAGAACGCGATCGGCATGCGCTGCACGTGGTCGAAGACGGCGGTGCGCAGGTCGAGGATCAGGCCCTCGCCGAGGCCCGCCGAGAGCCAGCGGTTCACCAGCCCGAGCCCCGCCTCGGCGACCGCGAGGCCGCCGATGAGCGCGGCCAGGCCGACGACGACGCCGAGCGGCTCCCCCTTGCCGATCGCGTCCAGCACCCGGCCGGCGAGCACGGGAGGGGCCACCGCCAGCGCCGCCATCACGATGCTGAGCCCGAGGAACAGCGCGATCCTGCGGCGGTGGGGCCGGGCGAAGCCCCAGACACGGCGGAGCGTCGCCCGGGAGATCGGGCGACGCTCCTTCTGGTTGCCCATCGAGTAGAGCTGCTGCCATGCGATCACTTCCATGCTCATGCATGGAAGCGTAGGACCTAAAGCGAACTTGAGGTCAACGGTTTTCCGCTCAGGCGCCGATCTTCTTGCCCTGAGTGTGCCAGGTGACCGCGACCGACGGGCGCGGCTGGTCCCCGTCGGGCCAGTGGCTCACCGGGCTGTCCGGGGTGGCGCCGTCGGCCTCGCCCGGGTGCTGCACCGCGACGAACACGCTGCGCTGGTCCTCGGTGACCATCGGGCCGCACGTCTCCGCGCCGATCGGCACCGTGAGGAACTGCCGCACGTGCCCGCGCTCCTTGCCCTTCAGCGGCGTCACGAACAGGCCGTCGTTGCTGCCGAGCGCGTTGCCGTCGGTGGCGATCCACAGGTTGCCGTCGCGGTCGAAGGCCACGTTGTCGGGGCAGGAGATCGGCGACACCTTGGTCTTGTCGTAGCCGCCGAAGTACGTGGAGGGGTCGTTCGGGTCGCCGCAGACGAGCGGCAGCGACCAGACGAACTCCGTCGACCCCGCGTCGTCGCGCCGCTCGACCAGCTCCAGGATGTGGCCGTGCTTGTTGGCGGGGCGCGGGTTGGCCTCGTCCACCTGCGCCGGGACGCGGTTGGAGTTGTTGGTCAGCGCGACGTAGACGGCGCCGTTGACCGGGTTGCGCTCCACGTCCTCCGGACGGTCCATCTTCGTGGCGTTCACCTTGTCGGCGGCGGCGCGCGTGTAGACCAGCACCTCGGCCGCGGTCATGCCGTCCACGAACGACTTGTCACCCGAGACCAGCGGGATCCACTCGCCCGACCCGTCGAACGCCCCGTCGGAGGGCAGCTTGCCGGAGCCGTCGATCTCGGCCGCCGGACTGTCGCCCGTGAACCGGGCCACGTACAGCGTGCCCTCGTCGAGCAGGTCGCGGTTGTGCCGGTCGAAGCCCGGGATGTAGCGGTTCTTGGAGACGAACTTGTAGACGTACTCGAAGCGGGAGTCGTCGCCCATGTACACCACGAGGCGGCCGTCGCGGGCCAGCGTCGTGGTGGCGGCCTCGTGCTTGAAGCGGCCGAGCGCGGTCCGCTTGACCGGCGGCGCGTCGGGGTCGAACGGGTCGATCTCCACGACCCAGCCGAACCTGTTGACCTCGTTCGGGTGCTTGGCCAGGTCGAAGCGCTCCTCGACCCGGTCGAAGCGCCGGTTGCCGGAGGCGATGCCCGACGGGATCGTGTAACGGGTGATGTACGGCTTCTGCGCCGCGGGCACCTTGTCGCCGTTGACGAAGTACTGGTCGAAGTTCTCCTCGGCGGTGAGGACCGTGCGCCAGGGGGTGGTGCCGCCGGAGCAGTTGTTCAGCATGCCGACCGGCTTCAGTCCCGCCGGGTCCGCGGCCGTCTTCAGCAGGTCGCTGCCCGCCGCCGGGCCGCTGAACCGCATCGGCGTGAGCGCCGTGACGCGCCGGTTGTAGCGCCTGCGGCCGGTCGTCACCAGCTTCCACTGGCCGGTGCCGCGCACCCGCTGCACCTCGACCACCGAGCCGCCGTGCGCGGCCAGCGCGATCCTGATCTGCTCCTCGGTCGCGGCGGTGCCGTCCTTGTAGCCGCGGAACATCAGCGCCTCGTTGGTGTACTCGTGGTTCACCCACAGCAGGCCCCGGTCGCTCCCCAGCGGGAACAGGGTCACGAAGTCGCAGTTGTAGCCGAACTGCTTGGCCTGCGCCTCGGGGCTCTGGTTGTCGAACGCGAACTCCGGCGCCTCGGGCAGCACGGGATCGCCCCAGCGCACCACCACGCCGGTGCTGTAGCCGTCGGGCACGCGCAGGGCGTCGTCCTTGTTGGGGGCCACGGGGGTGAAGCGCAGGTTGCCGGCGCCGCCGCCGAGCCGGGCGGCGTCGTCGGACACGGCCTCCGGGGCCGCCGGGTCGGCCAGCGCCGGGACCGCGCCCGCCACGCCGGCGCCGACCACCAGCGCGCCCAGGGCTCCGGCGCGCAGCACGCCCCTGCGGGTCAGCGCCTCGGCCACGACGTCGCCGAAGTAGGTGTTGCCGCTGGTGTTGCCGTCCTCGTGCGCGCACGCGTTGCCGCAGCGGAACTGGCAGGTCATCGCCGAACGGCCGGATTTGTGCGGGCTGGAAAGCAGCGGAAGGTGCCGGTTCGCCACGGGGTGCTCCAAGGTTGTGCGCAGTGGTTCGGCTGGGACGCTACGGCGGGCGTCGAAACCGGAGGTGAACGACGACCTCCGGGACGATGAACGCTTCCAGGGAGAAACCGGACACCACTGCATTTCGCCCCCTGCCGGACGGAGCAGAATGGGCGGGTGCCACCACGCAGACCGGATCCCGAGAAGCTGAGGGCGGCGCTCGACGCCCAGCTCGTCGCCCTCGACCAGCCCGCGTACGACGGCCCGGCCGCCGCGCTGCCCGGCGCGCTGGTCGAGGCCGTGCTCACCGCCTACGACCGCGGCCTGGAGCCCGAGCGCGACGCGGCCCGGCAGGTCGTGCGCCACCTGCTCGACCGGCTCGCCACCACCGCGCCCGGCCGCACGGTCGAGGTCCGGGTGCCGCCGTACGCGGCGGCGCAGGTCATCGAGGGCCCCCGGCACACGCGCGGCACCCCGCCGAACGTCGTGGAGATGAGCCCCCGCACCTGGATCGAGCTGGCCGTCGGCCGCCGGACCTGGGGCGAGGCCATGGCCCAGGGCGCCGTCGCGGCGAGCGGGTCCCGCGCGGACCTGTCCGGGCACCTGCCGCTCGCCTGAGCGACCTCGGGCCGGACCCCTAGCCGGAGCGGCCCACCCAGGGGAACCTGCTCCGGAAGCACTGGTCGGCCAGCTGCCCCGGCAGCCGGCCGCAGTCCTGCACCACGTTCCAGAACCACATGGCCACGATCGTGAACAGGATCAGCGCCAGGACGCTGACCACGATGCCGGCGATGGCGCGGCCCTTGCCCACGCCCCTGCTGAGCGCCACGCCGCCGAACACGATCGACAGGATCGCGGTCAGCACGCCGACGAAGCAGACGAACACGAGGAACGGGCTGGCCACGCCCAGCACCAGCGACGCGGTCGCCAGGCCGCTGCCCGGCCTGGGCTGCTGGTACGGCCCCTGGTAGCCGCCGGGAGGCGGCGCCTGGTAACCGCCCGGAGGTGGCGGCTGGTAGCCGCCCGGGCCCGGCGCCGGCCCGTAGGGGCCTCCGCCGGGTGGCCCGCCGTACGGGCTGGACGGCGAGGTACCGGGCACGGCGGGCTCGCCCCGCCGGCCGGAGGGCGTGTCCGGGCCCGGCTGCTCGAAGCGGGACGGGGCCGGGGTGCCCGGCCGGGTGGGAGGCGGCTCGGCCGTGCCCTCCCAGCCCGGGTAGGGCGGGGTGCCGCCCGGCACCGGATACGCCTGCGTCTTCTCCGCGTCCGGCTCCTCGCCGCCCGGCCGGCCGCCCTGGACGCGCGTCGGGTCCGGCACCTCGGGCGTGGTCGGCTGGTCGGGACCCGGCGGATGCACGGGCGGCTCGCCGGGCTCGGGCACCGTGGGGCGGGGCTCTCCGCCCGGACGCGGCCCCTCGGGCTGCGGCACGACCGGTGGCGCGGGCCCGAGCGGCGGCTCCGGCGTCTCCGCGCCGGCCGGTGCGGCGCCGCCGGACTCCTCGGCCGGGGACGGGCCGCCGGAGCCGAGGTAGTCGTCGGCATCCTCGCGCGGGTCCTGGCCCTGGCCGGACTGGTTCGGATCCCCCGATGTGGTCACGTGTGCGTCTCCCGACGGGTGTGCATGCCGGACACTTCACCCTTACGCGGAGAGCAGCCCAGAAAGGGCGTGACACGGTAAAACCGCGTCCATGCTTGGGACACCATGCGTTTAACGACCACCGGTACGGCCCCGCAACGGGCCCCGGGTGCACGAGCAGCGAAGCGTCCGACCTAAACTGAGGCACGTGCTGAAAGGCGACGGCCGGCTCGGCCATGACCTGGACCCCACCGATCGAGCTCCGCAAGACGCCTGTGGCGTCTTCGGCGTGTGGGCGCCAGGCGAGGAAGTGTCCAAACTCACCTACTACGGGCTGTACGCGTTGCAGCATCGCGGCCAGGAGTCCGCGGGCATCGCGGTCAGCGAGGGCAGCCGTATTCTCGTCTACAAGGACATGGGCCTGGTGGCCCAGGTCTTCGACGAGTCCGTGCTGGGGACCCTGCGGGGGCACCTGGCGATCGGCCACTGCCGCTACTCGACGACCGGGTCGAGCGTGTGGGAGAACGCGCAGCCCACGCTGAGCTCCACCGAGGTCGGCGGCCTCGCCCTGGCCCACAACGGCAACCTCATCAACACCGCTGAGCTGTCCCAGCGCCTGGCTCCTGGCGCGACGCGGGCCACCACCGACACCGAGGTGCTGGCCTCGCTGCTGGCGCAGGACCGCAGCAAGTCCGTCGAGGACGCGGCCGCGGAGCTGCTGCCGCAGGTCAAGGGCGCGTACTCGCTCGTGTTCATGGACGAGACGACCCTCTACGCGGCGCGCGACCCGCAGGGCATCCGCCCGCTGGTGCTGGGCCGCCTGGAGCGCGGCTGGGTGGTCGCCTCCGAGACGGCCGCCCTCGACATCGTCGGCGCCACGTTCGTGCGGGAGATCGAGCCCGGCGAGCTGCTCACGATCGACGAGCAGGGCGTCAGGTCGCGCCGCTTCGCGCTGGCCGAGCCCAAGGGCTGCCTGTTCGAGTACGTCTACCTCGCCCGCCCCGACACCACGATCGCCGGCCAGGGCGTCCAGGTGACCCGCGTCGAGATCGGCCGCGTGCTGGCCCGCGAGCACCCGGTCGACGCCGACCTGGTCATCCCCACGCCCGAGTCCGGCACGCCCGCCGCCGTGGGCTACGCCGAGGAGAGCGGCATCCCCTACGGCCAGGGCCTGGTCAAGAACTCCTACGTCGGCCGCACCTTCATCCAGCCGTCGCAGACCATCCGCCAGCTCGGCATCCGGCTCAAGCTCAACCCGCTGCGCGAGGTCGTGCGGGGCAAGCGGCTGGTCGTCGTCGACGACTCGATCGTGCGCGGCAACACCCAGCGCGCGATCGTCAAGATGCTGCGCGAGGCCGGGGCCAAGGAGGTGCACGTGCGCATCTCCTCGCCGCCGGTGTCGTGGCCGTGCTTCTACGGCATCGACTTCGCCACCCGGGCCGAGCTGATCGCCGGCTCCCTGTCGGTGGAGGAGATCCGGGACTCGCTCGGCGCCGACTCGCTCGGCTACATCTCGCTGGAGGGGCTGACCCGCGCCACCACGATCCCGGCCGACCGGCTGTGCCGTGCCTGCTTCGACGGCTCCTACCCCATACCCATCGACCAGGACAACGTCGGCAAGTACGTACTGGAGAGCAAGGCGTGACGAGTTACGAGGCCGCCGGCGTCGACATCGAGGCCGGCGAGCGCGCGGTCGCGCTGATGAAGGACAAGGTCGCGCGCTCGCGCAGGCCCGAGGTGGTGGACGACGCCAGCGGCTTCGCCGGGCTGTTCGACGCCTCGGCGCTGCTGAAGTACCGGCGGCCGCTGCTGGCGACCTCCACCGACGGCGTGGGCACCAAGGTGATGATCGCCCAGCGCTACGGCAAGCACGACACGATCGGCATCGACCTGGTCGGCATGGTCCTGGACGACCTGGTGGTGTGCGGGGCCGAGCCGCTGTTCATGACCGACTACATCGCCTGCGGCAAGGTGGTGCCCGAGCGGGTCGCCGAGATCGTCGGCGGCATCGCCGAGGGCTGCCGGCTGGCCGGCGCGGCCCTGGTGGGCGGCGAGACGGCCGAGCACCCCGGCGCGATGGGGGCCGACGAGTACGACCTGGCGGGCGCCGGCACGGGCGTCGTGGAGGCGTCGGCCATGCTCGGGCCCTCGCGGGTGCGCGCGGGCGACGTGGTGCTCGGCCTCGCCTCCTCGGGCGTCCACTCCAACGGCTACTCGCTGGTGCGTCACGTGGTGCGCGAGGCGGGGCTGTCGCTGGACGCGGAGCTGCCCGAGCTGGGCCGGCCGCTCGGCGAGGAGCTGCTGGAGCCGACCCGGATCTACTCCCTCGACTGCCTGGCCCTGGCCGGGGCGGTGGAGGTGCACGCGTACGCGCACATCACGGGCGGCGGTGTCGAGGGCAACCTGTCGCGCTCGCTGCCCGGCCACCTCGACGCGCTGCTCGACCGCTCCTCCTGGACGCCCCCGGCGATCTTCGAGGTGCTCGCCGGGCACGGCGGGATCGCGCGGAAGGACATGGACCGCACGTTCAACCTGGGCGTCGGGATGGCGGCGATCGTCGCCCCCGAGGTCGCGGACGAGGCGGTGCGGCTGCTCGCCGAGCGCGGGCTGCCCGCGTGGGTGCTCGGCGAGGTCGTGCCCGGCTCAGGCCAGGCCCGCTACCGCTGAGCCGCGAGTGAGCCGCGCGGCACGACGAAAGCCCCACGGGCGAATGCCCGTGGGGCCCTGCTCGATGGACACGCGGCCCCACCCGGCGCGGAGGTCACGCCAGGAGATGGGCCACGCCAACCAGAAGCACGTCAACCAGGAGAACGCCTACCGGCGGCCGGACGTACGGTCATCGTCGTCGTCTCCGCTCACATACTCGTCCGCGTAATCGGAGTAGCGATCCGCGAGCTCGTCGTTGAGGTCGTCGGCGTCGTCACTGCTGGAGTCTCCGACCCCGAGTTCATCGCGAAGACGGTCAAGATCCGTGCCACCGCTGTTGTACTTCAGCTGGCGAGCAACCTTGACCTGCTTGGCCTTTGCTCGGCCGCGCCCCATTGGCTCGACCCCCTCATGTGGGGTCGTCCCCGACCCCTCGTCGCTAACGCACCACACGCTGACGCCACCTGACTATGGGCGTCAGCCTATCGTTCGCCTATTACCGTACCTGTTTTGTGCCCAGCTCGGTACGTCGTATGGGCGCGGGGCGTCAGTGGCCCAGCCAAATGGCCCGAATCCGCCCGACTTCCGACATTCTGCGCTCGGCTAGCCTATCGGCTGCGACGGCCGGAGGGACGCCCTCATCGCCCGCGATCGCGAAAATCTTCAGCGTGGTGTCGTAGATCTGGGCGGCCTTCGCCCTGGCGCGTTCCATGTCGAAGCCGCGGAGCTCGTCGGCCACCTGGATGACGCCGCCGGAGTTGACCACGTAGTCGGGCGCGTACAGGATGCCGCGCTCGGCGAGCTGCTTCTCGACGCCGGGATGGGCGAGCTGGTTGTTGGCCGCGCCGCAGACGATGCCCGCCCGCAGCCGCGTGACCGTGGCGTCGTCGAGGGCGCCGCCCAGCGCGCAGGGGGCGAAGACGTCGATGTCGGCGCCGGTCAGCGCCTCGGCGTCGGCGACGACGTCCACCTCGGGGTGCCGCAGCCGCACGCGCTCCACGGCGCGCTCGTCCACGTCGCACACGACGACGTCGGCGCCGTCCTCGCGCAGCAGCTCCACCAGGCGGTGGCCGACCTTGCCGACGCCCTCGACGCCGACCCGCCGGCCGCGCAGCGTGGGCGCGCCGTACACCCGCTCGGCCGAGGCCCGCATGCCCTGGAAGACGCCGAAGGCGGTGAGGATGGAGGAGTCGCCGGCGCCGCCCTGGGCGAGCGTGCGGCCGGTCACGAAGCGCGACTCCCGCGAGACGATGTCCATGTCCTCGCTGTAGGTGCCGACGTCGCAGGCGGTGACGTAGCGCCCGCCGAGCGACTCGACGAACCTTCCGTAGGCGCGCAGCAGCGCCTCGCTCTTGTCGCGCGACGGGTCGCCGATGATGACGGCCTTGCCGCCGCCGTGGTCGAGCCCGGCCAGCGCGTTCTTGTAGGACATGCCGCGGGAGAGGTTGAGCACGTCGGCGAGCGCGGCCTGCTCGCTCTCGTACGGATAGAACCTCGTGCCGCCGAGGCCGGGGCCGAGGGCCGTGCTGTGGACGGCGATGATGGCGCGCAGGCCGCTGCGCGGGTCGGCGCAGAAGACAACCTGCTCGTGCGCGTCCTTGTGAGACGGGTCGAAGACGTCGGTCACGGTAGTGACTCCCTGTCCGGTCCACCGCATCTTCGCGGCGGAGATCACCTCTCAGGGTAGTGGCCGCAACGGTGCAAGCAGGTTGTCTTCATGACACGATGCCTCCGTGCTGCCCTATGCCGCGTATCTCCGCGTCTACGAGCCGTTGACCGCATTCCCCGAGCCCGAGCAGAAGGCATGGGCCGAGTACGCCGACTCGCGTGACCGTCCGCGCCGCGCCAACGCCCTGAACGCGGAGCACGGCGAGTCGATCAGGCGCCTGCTCGGCAGGCCGCCTCACCCGGTTCCCGCCCAGGAGAGTCCCAACGCCTATCTGCGGCGAGTGGAGGACCGTCTCTATGTCTGCCCCTGGCAGACGCGGCTGCGCTCCTGGATGGCGTTCTCACGGCTGCGCGGCGCCACCCCGGCCAAGCTGATGGACCGTCTCGTCCCCAAGGCGATCTCCGACCAGACGGCCGACGACTTCGACCGGTACAAGCGGGCGGCCGGCTCCTCCGCCCTGCGCACCCACATCCGCACGACGGCCTGGCACGTGCCGTCGTCGTGGTTCGTGCCGTTCGACGGCAACGAGCGCTGGCTGGTGCTCGGCGGCTCGGCCCCGGGACAGGACGTGACCACGGCCACGGGGCGCAACCTCATCTACGTCACCTCCATGGCGCAGGCCCGCAGGCGCGCGGCCAGGGCTCTGCAGGTGCTGCGGCGGCACCTGGGCGAGGTGTCGGCCCACCTCGACGTGGAGGACGTGGCCCGCTGGCTGGAGGAGTTCCACCCGCACTCGCTGGTCGAGCTCGACTACGGCGGCCTGGTGCACCTCATGGACGACGACGCGCTGCAGGCGGACCAGTCGGTGGCGGAGCTGTCGGCGGCGCTCACGGGCCTGGACACGGGTCAAGAAGAGCTTGCCTACGCCATGTACCAGAGGGTCAACCTGCGCTGGAAGTCAATGCAACTTCTGGAATCTGCCAACTGAACCCCAATACAACCGTCTGACCTGCATGAGTGGGTCATGACTAGCGGCTACTCGCTTCTGCGAACTGAGCAGTTTGCCGTTTTCACTGCGATACCACGAAACGTGTCGCTAGAATCACCGAGCGTGACATCGCCATGGGGGCGGGCAGTTGGGTCAAAGAAGGGCTCGCCAATCGCTCTGCGTGGCGGTATGGTCACTTCGGGTGATGCCGCATATGGGCCAGAAAAGCCGCACGCTTTGGGCCATAGGGGGACATCCGTGACACGCGCAAAGGCAGTCACAGGATCGCTGAGCCGGTCCACACGGAGGAGAGGCCGCACAAATGTCAGCTCGTACACCCGAGGCCGAGCCGCTGCTCACGCCCGCCGAGGTCGCGACCATGTTCAGGGTCGACCCCAAGACCGTCACCCGGTGGGCCAAGGCGGGCAAGTTGACGTCGATCCGCACCCTCGGAGGACACCGGCGTTACCGGGAGACCGAGGTTCGGGCGCTTCTGGCGGGGATTCCGCAGCAGCGCTCGGAGTAGTGCCGAGGTCGTCACGGACCTCAGGGGGGTTGAACGGTGGGCCTGGCCGGCGGTCCGGTCCACCACTGTGACGACGGACGTCGCTCTGGGAAGTTGGCGCCGCCCGCCCGGCGCCACTCTTCCGGCCGTCCTTCCCGGCCGGTCCACCGGCCGGCGCGGCACATGTCCCCCGGCCCCTTCGGGCCCGGCCTACCCCGGCTGGTCCCCCGTCAGCGCGTGAAGCAGCCGGGCGGCCTCGCCGTCGCGGCGGGCGGCGACACCCAGCAGGGCCACCATGTCCTCCACGAGGAGCCGCTCCAGCTCCGCGCGCTCGATGTCGCGGTTCTCCAGCCAGTCGAGCCCCGCCGTCTCCACCGACGCGATCCACGAACGCAGCGTCGCCCGTAGCACCGGGCTCGGCTCCGCCACGCGCATCTGCCGCTGGATCAGCAGGAACAGCCGCCCGCGCACGCCGTCGACGATCTCGCCGATCTCGCCCGCGCGGTTCGCCGGGCCGCCACGGAGCAGGGCCGCGTAGCCGGCCGCGTGCTGCTCCACGAAGTCGAAGTAGCGCGCGATCCCCGCGGCCAGCTCCTCCAGCGGCCGGCCGCTCCCCTGCGGCCGCAGTCGCGACTCCAGCAGCTCCGCGGCGCTCCTCAGCGCGGCCACGTAGAGCTCCTGCTTGCCGCCGAAGTAGTGGTAGACCAGCGCCCGCGACGCTCCCGCCGCCGAGGCGACGTCGTCGATCGAGACGTGCTCGGCGTCGCGCCTGCTGAACAGCTCCAGGGCGGCCGTTATCAGCTCCTCGCGGCGACGGTCGACGCTCAGCCTGCGCCGCGCCGGCCGCGGCGTCTCTGTCACAGGGAGCTCTGTCACAGGGAGCACAGTATCCGACCAGATGCGGCCATAGCGGACAGGTGTCGTCATGGTCAATATGAGGCTTCCCTAACCCCAGGCCGTACCCTGCGGGGAACTCGATCGTTTGGTGAGACAGGTGCCCAACTTCGCATCGCGGGGGAGACCCATGTCAGGACCACCCGTCAAGTCTTCAACCATCAACGACCTCCGGGAGATACCCCGGCCAAGACCCACCATCCGGAACGTCGCCGAGCGCGCCGGCGTCTCCAAATCGCTGGTATCGCTCGTGCTCCGCGGCTCGCCGCACGTGAGCGAGCACCGGCGGCAGGCCGTGCTGCAGGCGGCCCGCGAGCTCGGCTACCGGCCCAACGCGGTCGCGCGCAGCCTGGTCGAGGGCCGTACCCACCTGGTCGGCGCGCTCGTCGCCGACCTGCACAACCCCCTCTACGCCGAGGTCCTCGACGGCCTCCAGGAGAGCCTGCACGGCGACGGCCTGCGCATGCTCATCGGCAACAGCCAGTGGGACCCCGCGTTCGAGGACGAGGCCGTGGAGGCCTTCCTGGAGCTGAGGGTCGACGGGCTGGTGCTGTTAGGCATCGCGCCGACCAGCGAGACGCTGATGGAGGCCACCAGCTACACCCCCACGGTCGTCGTGGGGGAACGTGACATCGACCTCGGCGGCGTCGACATCGTGGTCGACGACGACCAGCTCGGCGCCCGCCTGGCCATCGACCACCTGGTCGAGCTCGGCCACAAGCGGATCGCCCACATCGAGGGCGCCCGGCCGACCCGCTGCGAGGGCTACCTCGTGGCCATGCGGCGGCACGCGCTGGCGCCGTACATCATGGTCGAGGCCGCGGACTCGACCGAGGACGGCGGGCGCAAGGCCGCGCTCGCGCTGCTGACCCGCGACCCCAGGCCCACGGCGATCTTCGCCGCCACCGACGCGGTGGCCCTCGGCGTGCTCTCGGCCGCCGCGGAGCTGGGCCTCGCCGTGCCCGGCGACCTGTCGGTCGTCGGCTACGACAACACCCAACTGTCCGCCTCGCACCACATCTCCCTCACCTCGGTCGACCAGCCGCGCCGTGCCATGGGGCGCTCGGCGGCGGCACTGCTCAGCGACCGCATCGGAGAGCCCGGCAAGGTCGCGCGGCTGCGCCAGGTCACCCCCGAGCTCGTCGTACGGCGCAGCACGGGCCCCGCCTAAGAGCGGTCAAAGGCTCGGTCAACACACCCGGCATCCCGGCCTCCTGGAGGTTTACTCGTCAGGTCATGCGATACGCGGCCGTACATGGTGCGGTCGCGAATCTGATCCGGGGGACAGTCATGCGTGATCCAGAACTGGTTTCCTGCGCCCAGCGCGCCGCGTCCGAGCTCGAACGCGCCTGGGCGCAGTGGCGGGCGAGCCGGGGTCGTGCCGGGGACAACGGCGCCGAGTCCGTGGCCGGGTACGTCGCCCACTCCCTCGACCACCCGTGGGGGCGGCCCCGCGTCGTGCTCGGCCTCGACGCCGAGGACGCCCGGGAGCTCGCCGCCCTCCTCCTCCAGCGCCAGGAGGTCGCCAAGCGCGTCTGGTGACAGCCGTGGACGGATCGAGCACGGGCGCGGACCGATGCCTTCGGCGGCGAACGCGCCGGGCCGGCGCGCGTCGTGACGTAAGTTGGAGCGTATGCGTGCTCTTCCCGTCACCCTTCTCGCCGCCTGCGGCCTGATCGCCTCCGCGTGCGGCACGGCCGCCACGGGCGGCGCCGCGGCCGGCGGCCCGGCCTCCGGCGTCCCCGCCGGGCAGGCGCGACCGGCGACCGCGTCCACGGCAGGCTCCACAGCGGCCTCCACGGGGACCCCCACGGCGGGGCCGGGTGCGGGCCGGACCGGTGAGACCGGCGGGGCCAAGCCGCTCGCCGGCAAGGTCGTGGTCGTCGACCCGGGCCACAACGGCGGCAACTACCGCGACCCGAAGGCCGTGAACCGCAAGGTCAACGTGCTGACGCAGTGGAAGGCGTGCGACACCACCGGCACGTCCACCAACGACGGCTACACCGAGGCGGCGTTCACCTGGGACGTCTCCAACCGGCTCGTCAAGATCCTCAAGAGCCGGGGCGCCACGGTCAAGCTGACCAGGTCCGACAACGCCGGCGTGGGCCCGTGCATCACCCAGCGGGCCGCGATCGGCAACCGCGCCAAGGCCGACGCCGCCATCTCCATCCACGGCGACGGGTCCGCGCCCGCCAACCACGGCTTCCACGTGATCATGCCGAAGAAGATCGGCGGGCCGGTCGACCCGGTCGTCGGCGACTCGCGCAAGCTGGGCGTGGCGGTCCGCGACTCCTTCCGGCAGGGCACCGGTCTGCCCTACTCCACCTACATCGGCAGCAAGGCGCTGGACTTCCGCTCCGACCTCGGCGGCCTGAACCTCTCGACCGTGCCGAAGATCTTCATCGAGTGCGGCAACATGCGCAACGCCGCCGAGGCGGCCAAGTTCCGCGACCCGGCGTTCCGGCAGCGGATCGCCCTGGCGCTGGCGAACGGCATGCAGCACTATTTGCAACCGTGATCCCTCTTCCCCGCCTGATCCGCCACCTGTCCGGCTCCTTCGAGCTGACCCCGGGGTCCGTCGTCTCCGGGCCGGCCGCGCCGGTCGACGCCGTGCGCCTCGCGCTGCCCGGGCTCGACCTGCGGCCCGGCGACTCCGGTGACATCGACGTACGGCTCGACCCGGCTCTCGGGCCGGAGGCGTACCGGCTGGTCACCGGGTCGCGCGGGGTGGAGATCACGGCGGGCGGGCGGGCCGGGGCCTTCTACGCCGCGCAGACCCTCCACCAGTTCCTGCCCGACTCCTCCTACCGGGCGCCGGCCGGGCCCGGCCACGAGGGCGGGTGGAGCGTTCCGGGGGTGCGGGTCGAGGACGAGCCGCGGTTCGCCTGGCGGGGACTCCACCTGGACGTGGCCCGGCACTTCTTCCCCAAGCGCGAGGTGCTGCGCCTGGTGGACCTGATGGCCGCGCACAAGCTCAACCGGCTGCACCTGCACCTCGTGGACGACCAGGGCTGGCGGGTGGAGAGCAGGGCGTATCCGCTGCTGCACGAGGTGGCCTCGCACCGGCCGCGGACCGCGAGCCACCAGCGGGGCGAGCCCGAGTCCTACGACGGCGTCCCGCACGGCGGCCACTACAGCCTGGCCGACCTGGCCGAGATCGCGGCCTACGCGCGGGCGCGCGAGGTCGTGGTGGTGCCGGAGATCGACGTGCCCGGCCACGCCTCGGCCATCCTGGCGGCCTACCCGTCGCTGGGGGCCACCGGTGAGCGGTACGAGGTGCTGGACCGCTGGGGCATCTCCCCCGCGATCCTGTCGCCGCTGCCGCCGACCGTGGAGTTCCTGACCGCGATCTTCGACGAGCTGGCCGGCGCCCTGGGCGCGACGCCGTTCTTCCACATCGGCGGCGACGAGGTGGTGCTCGACCACTGGGCTGCCTCGCCCGAGATCGACGCCTACCGGCGGTCGCTGGGGCTGGACTCTATGCCGGCGCTGCAGGCGTGGTTCCTGCGGCGGCTGGCCGACGCCCTGGCCGAGCGGGGCTCGCGGGCGGTGGTGTGGGACGAGGCGTTCGTCAGCGGGGAGCTGCGGCCCGACACGGTCGTCATGCCGTGGCGCGGCATGGGCGTCGGCCGCCGCGCCGCCGCGGCGGGCCACGACGTGGTGGCCACCCCGGTGTTCCCGCTGTACTTCGACTACGCCGAGTCGGCGTCGCCGGACGAGCCGGTGGCGATCGGCGACGAGATCACGGTGGCGGACGTGGCGGCGTTCGTCCCGGCGCCCGCCGACTGGACGGACGAGGAGCGGTCGCGGGTCCTCGGCGCGCAGGCCCAGCTCTGGACCGAGCGCATCCCCGACGCCCGCGTGCTCGACTACCGGGCCTGGCCGCGGGCGTGCGCCCTGGCCGAGGTCGTCTGGGGCGGCGAGGCGGGCCCGGACTTCGCCGACCGGCTGCGGGCGCACCTCGGGCGGCTGGACGCCCTCGGGGTCGAGTACCGTCCGCTGGACGGGCCGCGGCCGTGGCAGCGGCGCCGGCCGCACCGGGCGAGCGCCACGCGGGTGGCGGACGTCATGGAGCGGCTCGACCGCATGACCCACGACGCGGAGTCCACGCGGCCCAGCGTCTAGGTCACAGCTCCGGGATCACAGCGCCGGGGTCAGAGCGTGGGCGTGCGGTCGTTGAGTATGCGCTGGTAGACGCGGTGGTCGCGCCACTGGCCGTCGATGTGGATGAAGTTCGGGGCGACGCCGTACGGCTCGAAGCCGGCCTTCTCCAGCACCCGCTGGGAGGCCACGTTGTCCAGCAGCGTGGCCGCCTCCACGCGGTGCAGGCCCAGCCGCTCGTCGGCGTCGCGACACACCGCCGCCACGGCCCTGGTGGCCAGGCCGCGGCCGGTGTAGCCGGCGTCGAGCCAGTAGCCCAGGTTGGCGCTGTGGAAGGCGCCGTACACGATGCCGGACACGTTCATGCAGCCGACGATCCGGTCGCCGTCCGCCAGCACCCACGGCATGAGCCGGCCGTCGCGGCACTGCTGGAGCTGCGCCTCCAGCCGCTCGCTCTGGCCGGTCAGGGTGAAGAAGGTGTCCGGCCTGCGCGGCTCCCAGGGCCGCAGGTGGTCGCGGTTGCGTACGTAGGCGTCGGTGAGCGCCTGCGCGTCGTCCTCGGCGACGGGGCGCATGACGACGTCGTCTGCCAGCGAGATCCTCACCGTCCAACCCTAGGGCCGCCCGCGCCCCCGGCTCTCACAGAGGTCGCGCCGACACGGGCGTCCGGGCGGCCCGGCGGTCAGGAGCCGGTGCGGGTGCCGGTGCGGGTGCCCGGACCGGGGGCCGTGGCCGAGCCAGGGGCTGTGCGGCCGATGACCTCGGTGACGGAGGTGAGGCCGTGGCGGCGGATCCGGCGCGAGAGCTGCCGGTGGATGTGCGAGGCCCACAGCGGCCCGCCGTACACCCAGCCGGTGTACCCCTGCACGAGCGTGGCCCCGGCCAGCAGCCGCTCCCAGACGTCGTCCACGTCCTCGACCCCCCCGACGGAGACCAGCGTGAGCCGGTCGCCGACGCGGGCCCGCAGCCGCCGCAGCACCTCCAGCGAGCGCGCCTTGAGCGGCCGGCCGGACAGCCCGCCCGTCTCGCCGCTGTGCCTGATCGTGGTGTTGGTCGCGATGATGCCGTCGAGCCCCAGCTCCAGGGCCAGGTCGGCGACCGCGTCCACGTCCTCGTCGGCGAGGTCGGGCGCGATCTTCACGAGCAGCGGGGTACGGCGGGGTGTGCCGTCGGCGACCTCCTTGACCGCGGTGAGCAGCGGGCGCAGCAGCGAGACGGCCTGGAGGTCCCGCAGCCCCGGCGTGTTGGGCGAGCTGACGTTGACCACGAGGTAGTCGGCCAGGGGCGCGAGCTCCTTGGCGCCGGCGACGTAGTCGGCCGCCGCCTCGGACTCCGGCACCACCTTGGTCTTGCCGATGTTGACGCCGACCACCACGGGCACCCCGCGGACGCGGCGCAGGCGGCGGGCGGCGGACGCGGCGCCGGCGTTGTTGAAGCCCATGCGGTTGACGACCGCCCGCTCGCGCACCAGCCGGAACAGGCGGGGCCGCGGGTTGCCGGGCTGGCCGTGCGCGGTGATCGTGCCGACCTCCACGTGGCCGAACCCGAGCGCGGCGGCCCCCTCGGCGCACGCGGCGTCCTTGTCGAAGCCGGCGGCGAGCCCGAGCGGGCCGGGGAAGTGGACGCCGAACGCGCTGACGCGCAGCGCCGGGTCGTGGGGCGCCAGCGCCCTGTGGAGCAGCCGCTTGACCAGCGGCAGCGCCGACAGCAACGCGAGGGCGCGGACGGTGAGGTGGTGCACGGCCTCGGCGTCGAAACGCCGCAAGACCTGCGTGAACACGAGGCGATACATCACGCGTCAGGCTACCAAGCCGGCCTCGTGGGCGATGATCGCGGCCTGCACCCGGTTGCGCACGTCGAGACGGGCGAGGATGGCGCTGACGTACGCCTTCACCGTGCCCTCCACGATGTGCAGCCGTCTGGCGATCTCCGCGTTGGACAGGCCGGCGCCGAGCAGGGCGAGCACCTCGCGCTCCCGCTCGGTCAGCGCCTCGACCCGGTCGCGGGCCGCCGCGCCGCGTGACACGCGCCCGGCGGCGAGCTGGGTGATGACGCGCTGGGCGACCTTGGGCGACAGGTACGCGGCGCCGCCCGCGACGGCGTGGACACCGGCGATCAGCTCCCGCGGGTCGCCCGACTTGAGCAGGAAGCCGCTGGCGCCCACGTCGATGGCCTTGGCGATGTAGTCGTCCTCGCCGAACGTGGTGAGCATCACCACGGCCGTCCCCGGCGCCGCCCGGCGGATCTCGGCGGCGGCGCCCAGCCCGTCGAGCCTGGGCATGCGGATGTCCAGGAGGGCCACGTCCGGGTGGTGGCTGATGGCCAGGTCCACCGCCTCGCGGCCGTCCCCCGCCTCGGCCACCACGGCGAGCGTCGGATCGGTGGCGAGGATGGCCCGCACCCCGGCCCGGATCATGGCCTCGTCGTCAGCCAGGAGCAACCGGATCATTCCCCTATAGTGCCGCACATGGCACAGGTGAAGCTTTACGGGCGCAGGGACGTGTGGGCGGGACGGCAGCGCGAGGTGTCCGACCTCGTCCACTCCTGCCTGGTGGAGACGTGGGGGCTGCCGGAGGAGAAGAGGTTCCACCGGTTCCTGCTGCTGGAAGCTGACGACCTCATCTGCCCGCAGCGCGGCGACGGCTACCTGATCATCGAGGTGCTCTGCTTCACGGGGCGCAGCGACGAGGCCAAGCGGGCGCTCATCCGGGCGATCTACGACAGGTGCCCGTACCCCGCCGATGACGTGGAGATCACCATCGTCGAGATGCCCAAGGTCAACTGGGGCATCCGCGGGGTGCCGGCGGACGAGCTGTCCCTGCCGTACAAGGTGGAGGTCTGACGGGAGGGCGGACGTCGCCCGTCACGACCTCGTAAGGGTTGCCCCGGGTCGCGAGCTCTACGGTCGGTCATATGAAGATCGCCCTGGAGGCGGCATGACGACCATCGTGACCATCGCCAAGGAGCCGGTGGCCGGGCGGGTCAAGACCCGCCTCACCCCGCCGCTGAGCCCCGCCCAGGCCGCGCTCCTCGCCGAGGCGGCGATCGAGGACACCCTGCGGACCGTCGCCGCCACTCCCGCCGGTCAGCGGGTGCTGGCCCTGGACGGGCTGCCCGGGAGCTGGCTGCCGCCCGGCTTCGTGGTGATCCCCCAGCGCGGGACCGGTCTGGACGAGCGGCTGGCCGCCGCCTTCGCCGACTGCCGCCGGCTCCGGCCGGAGCCGGTGGTGCTCATCGGCATGGACACCCCGCAGGTGACCCCCGGCCTGCTGCGCGGCGCGGCGGAGGCGCTGACGGAGTGCGACGCGGTGTTCGGTCCGGCCGCCGACGGGGGGTTCTGGCTGCTGGGGTTGCGGCGGCCCGATCCGGGGCTGCTGCTGGGCGTGCCCATGTCGCGGCCGTACACCGGGGCCGCGCAGCTCGAACGGCTCTCCCGGGCCGGGCTGGCGGTGCGGCGCCTGCCCGAGCTGACCGACGTGGACACCGCGGCCGACGCCTTCCGGGTGGCCTCGGAGACACCGGCCTCCCGCTTCGCCGCGACGCTGCGCGAGCTGGCGGGCGCCCCCGAGACACGGGCCACCGAGGCACGGGCCACCGAGGCACGGGCGACCGAGGCGGGCGCGCTCCGATGATGGGAGAGATCTACGCCGACGCCCTCGGCGGCGCCCCCGTCGAGATCGAGCACGTCGACGGGGCCCGCGCCGTCCTGGAGGCCGCCCGCTGGCTGGCGCCCATGGACGGCGACGAGGCCATGCTGCGCCGGTGCGCCGGCCCGACCCTCGACATCGGGTCCGGCCCCGGGCGGCTCACCGTCGCGCTCAACCGCCGCGGCGTCGCGGCCCTGGGCATCGACATCACGCCCCACGCCGTACGGCTGACCCGCCGGGCGGGCGGCTTCGCCCTGCTGCGCAGCGTGTTCGACGAGCTGCCCGGCAGCGGCCGGTGGGAGACGGCGCTGCTCGCCGACGGCAACATCGGCATCGGCGGCCACCCGAACGTCCTGCTGCGCAGGGTCAGGGAGCTGGTACGGCCCGGCGGCGAGGTCATCGTGGAGGTGGAGCCGCCGGGCGTGGCCAGCCGGGTCGAGCGGGTGCGGCTGCGCCGCGGGAGCACCGTGGGCGAGTGGTTCGGGTGGGCGGTGGTGTCGGCCGACGACATCGCGCGGGTCGCCCGCTCCAGCGGCTTCGCCCTGGCCGAGTGCTGGGAGGAGCTGGGGCGCTGGTTCGCCGGCCTGCGCTGAAGCCAGGAGCCCGTCATCCCATGCTGCCCAGCACCACGGCACCGGCCCCGAGCGCGAGCGCCAGCGGGACGGCCCACCACCGGGGCGCGGGGCCCGCACGCAGAACCCTCACCCCGTACGGGACCAGCGCCACGCACAGCCCGGCGACGGCCAGGACCGACATCGGGCCGGTCCCCTTGAGCACCCCGATCGGCAGCGCCGTCATCAGCCCGAGGGCGACGCTCGGCACGAGCCCCAGCGTCCCGGCCCGCCACAGGCCGGCAGCCAGCACGGCCCACCCGAAGAGCACCGCCATGTTGAACGGCTGGAAGACGTGGAACGCGCCGTAGGCGTCGGCCACGGCCCGCTGCGCGGAGGTTAGGCCCTGGACGTCCACGAGCTGGAGGGCCAGGTGGCTCACCCCGGCGTGGAAGGCGCGGGCGAACAGGCCGCACAGCACCATCACCCCGCCGCAGAGCACCAGGCGGGAGGCGGGCGAGCGCCGGACCAGCCCGAGCACACCGGGCCAGAGCAGGACGCTGCCGAGGGCGAAGCACCCGTACGAGGCGGACATCAGGGTGGGCGCGTCGGCGAAGGCGGCGAGCTGGGCGGGGAAGAAGCCGTCGTACTCGACGCGGAGCAGCACGCCGGCGAGCATGAGGACGGGCGCGAGAACCAGGCTCACGCCTTCGGCCCAGCGGCCGGGGAAGTCGGTCATGGGTACGATCCAAGCCGCCGACAGGCTCCGTATCACTGGGGCAGGGGCGAGGGTCAGGGGTAGACCTGGGTGGACGGTATGGTCCGACTCATGAGCACTCACTATGACGTCGTCGTTCTCGGCGCGGGTCCCGGAGGGTACACGGCCGCGGTCCGCGCCGCCCAGCTCGGGCTGCGCGCAGCGGTCATCGAGGAGAAGTACTGGGGTGGCGTCTGCCTGAACGTGGGCTGCATCCCCTCCAAGGCGCTGCTGCGCAACGCGGAGCTGGCTCACATCTTCCACAACGAGGCCAAGACCTTCGGCATCAGCGGCGAGGTCTCCTTCGACTACGGCGCCGCCTTCACGCGCAGCCGCAAGGTGGCGGACGGCCGGGTCAAGGGCGTCCACTACCTGATGAAGAAGAACGCCATCACGGAGTACGACGGCCGCGGCACCTTCCTGGACCCCAACTCGATCCAGGTGAACGGCGAGACGATCACGTTCGACCATTGCATCATCGCCGCCGGCGCCACCACCCGGCTGATCCCCGGCACGTCGCTGTCGGAGCGCGTGGTGACGTACGAAGAGCAGATCATGACCGGCGAGCTGCCGGGCAGCATCATCATCGCGGGCGCGGGCGCGATCGGCGTGGAGTTCGCGTACGTGCTGCACAACTACGGCGTCAAGGTGACGATCGTGGAGTTCCTCGACCGGGTGGTCCCCCTGGAGGACGAGGAGGTGTCGGCGGAGCTGGCCAAGCGCTACAAGCGGCTCGGCATCGAGATCCTCACCTCCACGCGGGTGAACGCCATCGACGACAACGGCTCCTCGGTCAAGGTCACCGTGACGCGCGACGGCCGGCAGGAGGTGCTGGAGGCCGACAAGGTGATGCAGGCGATCGGCTTCCAGCCGCGGGTCGACGGCTACGGCCTGGAGAAGACCGGTGTGGCCCTCACCGACCGGGGCGCCATCGCGGTCGACGGCCGCTGCCGGACGAGCGTGCCGCACATCTTCGCCATCGGCGACGTCACGGCCAAGCTGATGCTGGCCCACGCCGCCGAGTCCATGGGCATCATCGCGGCCGAGACCATCGGCGGCGCGGAGACCATGGAGCTCGACTACGTGATGATCCCCCGGGCGACCTACTGCCAGCCGCAGGTGGCGAGCTTCGGCTACACCGAGACGCAGGCCCGTGACCTGGGCTACGACGTGAAGGTGGCCAAGTTCCCGTTCACCGCCAACGGCAAGGCCCACGGCCTCGGTGACAGCGGCGGCTTCGTCAAGGTCATCAGCGACGGCAAGTACGGCGAGCTGCTCGGCGCCCACCTCATCGGGCCCGAGGTGACCGAGCTGCTGCCGGAGCTCACCCTGGCCCAGCAGTGGGATCTGACGGTGCACGAGGTCGCGCGCAACGTCCACGCCCACCCGACGCTCGGCGAGGCGGTCAAGGAGGCGATCCACGGCCTGGCCGGCCACATGATCAACATGTAGGGACATTCCTGACGAGATCGGTACGGCCGCCGCCGTACCGATCGTGCCTCGGCCTCTCGGAACGTGCTCAGGCTTTGGCGACCGCCTCCCGTACGGCGGGGACGACCTCCCTGGCCCAGCGGCCGAGCAGGAGAGGGTCCGGCCCGGCGTGGCCGGCCGAGAAGAGCATGAAGCCCGACGCGCCGTGCTCCAGCACGGCCCCGGTCAGTTCCTCCACCCACTGCTCGGCGGAGCCGCCGATCCAGCGGCCGTCGCGGTCACGCGTGGCGGGCAGCGGCCGCTCGGTGATGCGCCCGGGGAAGTTGAAGACCGTGCGGATCTCGCCCGGGTCGCGGCCCACGGCCGCCGCCGCTTCGTCGATGACCGGCCGGGACGCCCGGTACCGCTCGCTGAGCCAGTCCGCCGCGTGGCCGGGGATCCAGCCGTCGGCCACCCGCCCGGTGGCGGCCAGGGACTTGCGGCCCACCGATCCGGTCCACACGGGCGGCGCGGCCACGGGAGCCGGCTCGATCTGGTTCACCTGGTAGTGGCGGCCCTGGTAGGTGACCGGGGGGCCACCGCCCGACAGCAGCTTGACCAGGGTGATCGCCTCCTCGAAGGCGTCCACGGCATCGCCCGGTGACAGCTGCGGCACCCCCATGGCGGCGATGCGCTCCCACAGCCCGCCCGCGCCCATGCCGAGCACGACGCGGCCGCCCGACAACGCCGACAGCGACGTCACGCTCCGCGCCAGCATGGCCGGAGGCCGGGTCGGCAGGTTGGTGACGTTGGCGAAGCCCGTGATGCGCTCCGTGCGTCCCAGGATGAAGCCGAGCGCGGCGTAGGCGTCGAGGCGCTCGCCGATGTAGGGGTGGTCCGACAGCGAGAAGAGGTCGAGCCCGTCGCGGTCGGCCTCCTGGGCCATGCGCAGCAGCTCGGTCAGCTCCCCGATGCCGCTGTGCGCGCCGAAGCCGAAGAGGACTTTCCTGTCCATGGGTGTTCCGCCTTTCCGTCAAGCGTGTTCAGTGGTCACCAGGCGTGGGCCCCGGGTGGCCCAGGCGGGTGTGTCGCACGTCTTCCCGTCCTTCAGGCCGCGCTGAACTGCTCGGTGAAGCGGCCGGTGAACAGGTCGGCGCCCTTGTACTCCGAGACGGTCGTGGCGGGGACGACGGCGGGACCGTCGGGTGTGGGCAGCTGGCCGGCGCCGCCGCGCGGTCCGAGCGGGAGCAGGATCATGGGGTCGGCCGCGGCCCGGTAGGTGGCCGTGGGCCGCTCGCCGCGCAGCTGGGCGGTGATGTTCCGCGCCACGACCTCGGCGTGCTGCATCGCGTACCCGGCCATCTTCGCCTCGGGGACGTCGGTGATGTCGCCGATGGCGTAGACGTGCTCGTACCCGTGGATGTTGAGGGTCTCGGTGACGGGGACCTGTCCGCGCGGCGTGCGGGTCGTCAGCCGGCCGTCGGCGAGGTAGTCGCTGTTGACGCGCACGCCGTGGGCGCGGAACCAGATGTCGGCGGTGATGTCGTCACCGCCGGTGGTGGTGACGGTGAAGGTGCCGGCCTGGCCTGGCTCGGTCGCCGGCGGCGCGGTCAGGCCGGTGCCCAGCCGTAGCCGGATGTCCAGCTCGTCGAGCTGGCGGTGCAGGTCCTGGCGCAGCTCCGGCTGGAAGGCGGGCAGCAGCCGCTCGGCCGGGTCGACGACGGTCACCTGCTTGTGCGGCCAGACGTCCTTGATCTCTCCGGCCAGCTCCAGGCCGACCGGCCCGGCGCCGAGGATCAGCACCCGCTCGGCGCCGGCCAGCTCCTTGTGGGTGAGGCGCAGGTCGTCCAGGACCTCCTCGACGGAGTCGGCTTCGGGCTTGGCCGGGTAGGCGTAGCTGGAGCCGGTGGCCAGGACCAGGTAGTCGGCCTCGACCCGCTGCCCCGAGGCCAGGGTGACGCCGCCGGGGTCCACCGAGGCCGCACGGTCGCGCAGCACCGTGCCGCGCGTCAGCCACTGCTTGTAGGGGAAGAACATGTTGCTCCCCCACTCGGGCCGGGTCAGCGCCCGCAACGACCCCGCCGTGTTGACGAACGCCTCCCGGGGATCGACAAGGACGACGTCCGCCTCGGACTCCAGCGCCTTGGCGACCGCGGAGCCCCCGTAACCGCCGCCGATGACCGCGACTGTACGACGCATGATTCACTCTCCCACATTCAAAAACGAGTTGCAGTTCGTGTCACGAACAATAATAGTTCGTCACACGAACTGCAACTCGTCTCGGGAGCGGCGGGGCGTTCTCAGTGCTCGGCGAGGGATCCTTCGCCCGGCTCCCGGAAGACGACCGGGACCTTGTTGTCCAGCACGATCCGGGCGAGCAGGCCGGCGAGCGTGTCGCGTTCGGCGGCGTCTAGCCCTTCCGTCAGCCGCTCGACGCGCCGGCAGGTCTCGACGTAGAACTCCCTCGCGAGCCTGTCCCCGCGCCGGGTGAGCGCGACCCGCACCGCGCGCGAGTCCTGTGGGTCCGGCCTGCGCTCGACCAGGCCGTTGCGCTCGGTGCGGTCCACCAGGCCGGTCAGGCTCGACTTCGCCAGCCCCAGCGTCGCGCCCAGCTCGCTCATGCCGTACGGCTGCGGCATCAGCACGCACAGCAACTGACCCTGCTGCGAGGTGATGCCGTACTCCCGGGCCGACTCGGCGTACACGGCATTCACCAGGAACGTGGACCGCACCAGCCCGGCCACAACCCCTATCTGGCCATCGTCATCTTTAACCACTCGGCCAGGATAACATCGAAGCGCCACACAGTTCGTGAGACGAACTTCGGCTTTCCGGGCCGGGAGCTCTTCCCTGCCAGGAGCTCTTTCAGGCCAGGAGGAGCGCCACGCCGGTGAGCACGAGTGCGGCGGCGCAGGACAGGCTGCGCACGTGGTTCCAGCGCGTCCAGCGCGGTGAGTACGCCGCCCAGTCCATGTCGCCGGCCTCCAGCGCGTTGTTCATCGGCACGTTGAGCGCGGCCGTCGTCGCCAGCGTGCCGAGCCCGTAGACGGCCGCGGCCGCCAGGCACAGGACCCCCGCCGCCGCGCTCCCGCCCGCGAGCAGGAACACCCCCGCGGCCAGCGACGCCGCCGGCGCCAGCAGGAACACCGGCAGGAACCACGGGTTGAGAATCGTCCGGTTGACGCTCCGCATGGCCGCCGTGGCCTGAGCCGGCTCTACGGCGTCGAGGGCGGGCATGACCGTGGTGGAGAAGGCGTAGAAGAGCCCGGCCATGAGCCCGTTGAACAGCAGGGAGATGATCGCGAAGGCCGTGGACATGACCTGATCATCCCAGTCTTCCGCCGGGCCGGCCACCGGGTGAGCCGCTACCAGGTGACGGTGGGACTCTCCTTGCCGCCGCCCCAGTCGCGCGCGCCGGTCGGCTTCCACCGCTGTCGCACGTCGTGCAGCTCCCCGACCCTGGCCACGTGGACCTTGACCGGGCCGCACATGGCGACGCCGTTGGCCGCCGGTGGGACGTCCACGCAGATGAGCGGCTGGGACGCGACGTGCTCGGCTTCGGTGTTGTAGAGCTGCACGTGGATGTTCCCGTCGCCCGCGGCCTTCTTGAGCTTGCCCTTCATGAGGATCGTGTCGCCCACCACGGCGATGCACGGCGACATCAACGCGCTCGTGCCGGGCCCCGCGGAGACCCAGGGGCGGCACTGCCATTCCGGCGTCGTGCCCCGGCTCGTGGTGTCGGTCTTGTCGGTGCCGTCGTCGGGCTTGACCTCGGTCGCGGTCTTGGAGTCGTCCGGCTCGGGCGACCGCACCCGCTCGCTGGTCCTGGTCGGCCCGGTGTCCGGCTTGTCGGCCGTCTTCCTTCTCGGCTCGGTGGACGGCGGCTCCGCGGGCACGGTCGTGCGGTCCCGCACCGGGTACGTCTCGCCCTTCTTCGGCTCGCCGCTCTTCCCGGTGCCGGGGGTGGAGACGGGGCTGTGCGGCGTGGACCCCACG